>NZ_JBSFBZ010000019.1:0-108909 GCF_053593195.1 Saccharopolyspora sp. NPDC002376 | reverse complement strand
GCACCACGTGGATCCCGAAGGAGAGCCCTCGCGAGGCGAGTTCGCCGATCTTGGTCTCCACGTCGGCGAAGTCCTGCTTGACCGTGAACCAGCCGGTGCGTCAGGTGCGGCCGGGGACCGTGCGGGCGACGATCATGCGCTGGAGCTTCTGCGGCACCAGGCGGCCGATGGTGACCAGCGCCTTGTACTGCGCGCCCGGGATCGAGACGTCCTTGCCGCTGCGGAGATCCGCCAGCGCACCGTGGACCACCTGGTCGGCTTGCAGCCAGAACGCCTTGGGCAGGCGCCCCATCTCCAGCCCGGCCCGCTGGTGGAACTCGGTCTGGGTGAAGCCCGGGCACAGCGCCATGACCCGAACCCCGGTGCCGATCAGCGAGACCGACAGGCCCTGCGAGAACGCGGTCACGTACGCCTTGGTCGCGCCGTAGGTCGAACCGGCCACCGGGAAGAACCCGGCCACGCTCGACACGTTGATCACGTCGCCCCGGCCGCGCTCGCGCATGCCCGGCACGGCGGCGTGGGTCAGCGCGAGCACTGCGCCCGCGTTGACGTCCAGCTGCTTCTGCAGCTCTGCGGCGGGGGTTTCGGCGAACGAGCCGGCGGTGCCGAACCCGGCGTTGTTGACCAGCACGTCGACCGGCCGGTCGACGTCGGCGAGCCGCTGCTCGACCTTCGCGCGCTGCTCGGCGTCGGCGAGGTCGGCCGGCAGCACCTCGACGCGCACCCCGTGCCGGGCCTGCAGCCGGTCGGCGAGTTCGGAGAGCCGGTCGACGTCGCGGGCGACCAGGACCATGTCGTGGCCTTCGGCGGCGAGTCGGCGGGCGAACGCGCGCCCGATCCCCGCGGTGGCTCCGGTGACGAGTGCGGTAGGCATGTGCCCGAATTTACCGTGCGCCCGGCGCGGTGCGACCACACCCGTGAGCTCTTTGGGTGCCTATGGCAACCCGAAGTACTCACGGGACCTGACGTGCGAAAACGGCCTCAGCGGGCGGACTCGGAGGAGGTGGTTTCCGGCTCGACCGCGGTTTCCTCCTCGTTGGGGTCCGCGTCGAACGGGTCGATCAGGTCGGCGAGGTCGCCGAGGTCGCGCAGCAGGCGCTCTAGGCGGGCCGGGTCGGCGTTGCCCGGTTCCAGGGCGGCCAGGACCCAGTCGTCCTCCAGCCACACCACGGTGACGTCGGAGCCGATCTCCTCGGTGGCGTCCACCAGGTCCGGGGTCACCAGCGGCCGGGCCGCGGCCACCTCGGTGACGAACGCGTAGCGGGCGCCGACCGGGCCGAGCAGGTCCAGCTCGGAGTCCTGGGGCACCGGCACGTCGGGCAGCCACAGCTCGATGGTGGCCGGGGTCGCCCGGCGACAGCGCATGCCGACCAGCACGGTCGCCGACCGGCTACCGGCGTCGAGGTCCATCACGTAGACCTGGCGGCGGCCGTCGGAGGTGAAGGTCGAGCCGGCGACCACGTCGGTGGCCATCGGGCTGCCGTACTGGGCGAGCGCGCCGCGCTCCCAGCGGGTCGGCAGGACTTGGTCCACCTCGGCGAACTGCCAACCGCGCAGCGCTGCCCAGCGCCGCCGTTCCCGGTTGTTCGAGACGCGCTGCGACCGGTCAGCGATCAGCAGCACGACGCCCGCGCCGATGGCGAGGACGGCGATGACGAACCAGAGCCACGCAGGGATGCCCACACTGCGCAGGGTAGTCCGATCACCGCTGAAGACGAAGATCACCTGGTGATCCAACGCGGATCCGCCCCATCGGTTGAAGTTGACCTGCGAAAACACGCGGGGTGGGGCGCGGCCGGGCGTTGCTTCCGACCGCGCCGCCGATCAGGCAGCGATCTGCTGCTCGATCCAGTCCCGGACTGCGGCCGGATCGGCGAAGACGATCGGCTCATCACCGCACGAAGAACCCGGTTCGGGCTTGGTCCCGTGACTGGTGACGCCGGGAATCGGCCCTGAACAGCAAAAACGCCCCAGACGAAGCCGGGGCGCAAGCGCAGACTCGACCTAGGACGACTAGATCAGGAGGCGGCGAGGTTGTCGCAGAGGGCTTGCCACTCCGCTCGGTCCGGGGCCGGGCCGGTGAGTTCCGGGCCGCTCGGGCGCAGGCCTTCGAGGATCAGGCCCAGGTAGCGGGAGCGGAGTTCGGCGCGGCGGTGCTCGGTGGTGGGCAGCCGCGGGTTGAGGTGCTTGAACAGCAGGACGATGTCGGTCCAGTCCACGTCCTCACGCAGCTCACCAGCCTGCTTGGCGGCGGTGACGAGCTCCTCGATCGCCTTCGCGCCGCGCTCGCGGAGGTCGCAGAACTCCTGGGAATAGACGTGCAGCGGGTCCATCGGCGGCAGCACCGTGCCGATGCCCGAGCCTTCCCGCAGGGACCGCCGCATGAACCGGACCAGGGCCGCCCAGGCGTCGGGCTCCTCGGCGCGCGCGCTTTCCGCCTCGTCGATCAGCAGCTGGAACGCGGCCATGCGCACCTGCTCGATCAGCTCGTTCTTGCTCGGGTAGCGGCGGTAGATGCTGGCCACGCCGACGCCCGCGCGCTTGGCGACCTCGGCCATCGGGGCGGCGAAGCCCTGCTCGGCGAACACGTCGCGAGCCGCCCGGATGACCAGGTCGTCGTAGTGCGCCTGCTTGCTCGGTGTGGTCATGACCACAGGATATCGCCGCGCCGGAATGATCCGTTCCGACATCGGGTTGGACCGGAACGGAATAATCCGTTCCGGTCTTCCGAGGATTGGACATCAATGACCACCACGGAACTCGTCCGGCCCCGCGCTGCGGCGCTGTCCCGGTCCGCTTCGTTCTGGTTCATCGGCGCGCTCTACGCCCTGTTCCTGATGGCGTCCACGGCACCGTCCCCGATGTACGCGATCTACCAGCAGCGATGGGGCTTCACGACCACCGTGCTCACCGAGCTGTTCGCCGTCTACGCGGTGGCGATCCTGGTCGCGCTGCTGATGTTCGGCTCGCTGTCCGACCACGTCGGCCGACGCCCGGTGCTCCTGGTCTCGCTCGCACTGGAGATCGTCTCGATGCTGCTGCTCGCGTTCGCGCCGAGCATCGGCTGGCTGTACGCGGGTCGCGTCCTGCAGGGCCTGGCGACCGGTGTGGTGACCAGCGCGATCAGCGGCTCGCTGCTGGATTTCCAACGCCCCGGCACGAACCGCGGAGCGCTGGTCAACGGCGTGGCCGGAGCGTTCGGCATGGCGCTGGGCTCGCTGATCGCCGGAGCGCTGGTGCAGTACGTTCCGGGCCCGACGCTGACCAGCTACCTGCTGCTCGTCCTCGGCTTCGCGGTGGCGATCCCCGGCGTGCTGGCCCTGCCGGAACCGGTCGCACACCGCGGCTCGCTGCGCGAGGTGCTGCGCCCGCAGCGCCCAACCGTCCCGCCCGGCAAGGGCGTGGCGTTCGCGCTCATGGCCACCACGCTGCTCGCGGCCTGGATCGTCGGCGGAATGTTCATGTCCCTGGGCCCATCGGTGGCCAAGGGAATGGTCCACGGCAGCCCGTACCTCATCGGAGGCGCAACAGTCGCGACCCTTGCCGGGTTCGGCGGCTTGTCCCAGCTGGTCCTGTCCAGCGTCGATGCCCGCCGCGCAGTGCGAATCGGCGGCCCGGTGATGATCCTCGGCTTGGCCGGGATCGCGACCTCGACTGTCGAGCACCAACCACTCGCCTTCTTCGCCGCAGCAGCCGTCTTGGGAACCGGTTGGGGCGTGATGTTCATGGGCGGCTTGCGAATGCTGACCGGCCTGGCCTCCCCCGAACAGCGCGCAGGCACCTCGGCCCTGATCTACGTGGTCGCCTACCTGTCAGCAGGAGTCCCCAGCGTCACCCTCGGCGTGGTCAGCACCTTCTTCGGCCTCACCACGGCAACGGTCGTCTTCGCCTCGGCAGCAGCCCTTTTCGCCGCAGCCGCCGTCGCTTCCACCTACGTCCGCCGCTGACCGATCCACTGTGGAGCGTCAGTTTTCGGCGGAGACCAAGAGGGACTCGTTGTCGTCCGCGGTGTCGACGAGGATCTTGTCGCCCTCCCGGATTTCGCCCGCCAGGAGCTTGCGGGCCAGCTGGTCTCCGATGGCCGATTGGACCAGGCGGCGCAGCGGCCGGGCCCCGTAGATGGGGTCGAAGCCGTTGAGGGCCAACCAATCCCGGGCCGCTGGCTGGACGTCGAGGGCCAGACGACGCTGGGACAGGCGTTGGGCGAGGCGGTCCACCTGGATGTCCACGATGGACGTCAGCTCCTCGGTGGACAGCGCGTGGAACACCACCACGTCGTCGAGGCGGTTCAGGAACTCCGGCTTGAAGTGCTTGCGCACCACCGAGAGCACCGCGTCGTCACGTTCCCGCTCGGTCAGGTTCGGGTCGGCGATCGCCTGCGAGCCGAGGTTCGAGGTCAGCACCAGGATCGTGTTGCGAAAGTCCACCGTGCGTCCCTGGCCGTCGGTGAGGCGACCGTCGTCGAGCACCTGCAGCAGCACGTCGAAGACGTCCGGGTGCGCCTTCTCCACCTCGTCGAACAGCACCACCGAGTAGGGCCGGCGGCGCACCGACTCGGTCAGCTGCCCGCCCTGGTCGTAACCCACGTACCCGGGCGGCGCGCCGACGAGCCGGGCCACCGAGTGCTTCTCGGCGTACTCGCTCATGTCGATGCGGATCATCGCGCGCTCGTCGTCGAACAGGAACCCAGCCAGCGCCTTGGCCAGCTCGGTCTTGCCAACACCGGTCGGGCCCAGGAACAGGAACGATCCGGTGGGCCGGTCCGGGTCGGCGACTCCAGCTCGGGTGCGACGCACCGCGTCGGACACCGCGCGCACCGCCTCGGCCTGCCCGACCACGTGGGCGCCGAGTGCTTCCTCCATGCGCAGCAGCTTCGTGGTCTCGCCCTCCAGCAGCCGACCGGCGGGGATGCCGGTCCAGGAGCTCACCACGTCCGCGACGTCGTCGGCGGTGACCTCCTCCTGCAGCATCGCCTTGCGCTCGGACTGCGCCGCGGTGGCCGCGTCGAGTTCCTTCTCCAGCTGCGGGATCCGGCCGTAGCGCAGCTCGGCGGCCTTGCCCAGGTCGCCGTCGCGCTCGGCGCGATCGGACTCGCCGCGCAGCTGCTCGAGCTGCGTCTTCAGGTCGCGGACGGTGTCGATGGACTCCTTTTCCTGCTGCCAGCGCGCGGTCAGCTCGGACAGCTTCTCGCGGCGGTCGGCGAGTTCGGCGCGCAGCGCCGCCAGCCGCTCCAAGGAGGCCGGATCGTCCTCTTTGGACAGCGCCATCTCCTCGATCTCCAGCCGCCGCACGGCGCGCTCGACCTCGTCGATCTCCACCGGCCGCGAGTCGATCTCCATGCGCAGCCGCGAAGCAGCCTCGTCGACCAGGTCGATCGCCTTGTCCGGCAGGAAGCGCGCGGTGATGTAGCGGTCGGACAGGGTGGCGGCGGCGACCAACGCGCCGTCGGTGATCCGCACGCCGTGGTGGACCTCGTAGCGCTCCTTGAGCCCGCGCAGGATCGCCACCGCGTCCTCCGGACTCGGCTCGCCGACCAGCACCTGCTGGAACCGGCGCTCCAGCGCGGCATCGGTCTCGATGTGCTGGCGGTACTCGTCGAGCGTGGTCGCGCCGACCATCCGCAGCTCACCGCGGGCCAGCATTGGCTTGATCATGTTCCCGGCGTCCATCGCGCCCTCGCCGCTGGCACCTGCGCCGACGATGGTGTGCAGCTCGTCGATGAAGGTGATGACCTGCCCGGCCGAGTCGGTGATCTCCTTGAGCACCGCCTTGAGCCGTTCCTCGAACTCGCCGCGGTACTTCGCCCCGGCGACCATCGAGCCGAGGTCCAGCGACACCACGCGCTTGCCGCGCAGCGATTCCGGCACGTCACCGGCGACGATGCGCTGGGCCAGGCCCTCCACGATCGCGGTCTTGCCGACACCGGGCTCGCCGATGAGGACCGGGTTGTTCTTGGTGCGGCGAGAGAGCACCTGCACGACGCGGCGGATCTCGGTGTCGCGGCCGATCACCGGGTCCAGCTCGCCCTTGCGCGCGCGGTCGGTGAGGTCCTGGCCGTACTTCTCCAGGGCCTTGTAGGTGCCCTCGGGGTCCGGACTGGTCACGCGCGCGGATCCGCGCACCTTGCCGAAGGCCTCGGTCAGCGCCTCGGGCGTAGCGCCGTGCTGCTTGAGCAGGTCGGAGACGCGTCCGCCTTCAGCTGCCAGGCCGACCAGCAGGTGCTCGGTGGAGACGTACTCGTCGCCCATCTCGGTCGCCAGCCGCTGGGCATGGGTGAGCGCGCGGACCGCGTCGCGGGACAGCTGCGGCGCTGACACCGTGCTGCCGCTGGCGGTGGGCAGCTTGTTGATCAGCTGGTCGAGCTCGCGGTGCACCGCCGACGGCTCGGCGCCGACCGCGGTGAGCAGCGGTGCGGTCACCCCGTCGCCCTGGGCGAGCAGCGCGCCGAGCAGGTGCGCGGGGCTGACGTCCGGGTTGCCGGCCACCGTCGCGGCCTGCACCGCCGAGGAGATCGCCTGCTGGGTCTTGGTCGTCGGGTTGAACGCGTCCATTCTCCACCTCGTCGCCGCTGGCTCCTACCAGGACATCTTGCCCTGCAACCGCCATGTCTACACAGATAACGGTAGAAAAGTTGAGCTGGTTCCGCTCAATCCTGGAACGTGATGCACACAACACGAACCGATCTCATTTTCGACGAATGTCACGAAGAAGCCTTGCCCGAAACATTTCACCCGTTTTAGCTAAATCGCCATGACCAATACGACAGCGCCGGACGGGCAACTCGTCCTGGCTGCCGAAGAGGGCGGCGCGCTCTCTGGCATAGAGAACGCGATCAACACCGTTTTCAACCCGATCTCCGAGGGCTTCTCCAACATCGTCTTCGGCGAGGTCACCGTCTTCGGCGTGACCTTCCCGTGGATCGTGGCCTGGCTGGTGATCGCCGCCGTGGTGTTCACCCTCGTCTTCGGGTTCGTGCAGATCCGCTCCTTCAAGCTGGCCATCGACCTGGTGCGCGGCAAGTACAGCGAGAAGGATGCGCCCGGCGAGATCACCCACTTCCAGGCACTCGCCTCGGCCGTTTCCGGCACCGTCGGGCTCGGCAACATCGCCGGTGTCGGCGTGGCGGTGACGGTCGGTGGAGCCGGCGCGACCTTCTGGATGGTCGTCTGCGGCCTGCTCGGCATGGCCACCAAGTTCGTCGAGTGCACCCTGGGCGTGCGATACCGCGAGATCGCGGCGGACGGCACCGTCTCCGGCGGTCCGATGCACTACCTGCGCAAGGGCATCGCCGAACGGTTCCCGAACGCGTTCGGCGTGACCCTGGGCAAGGTGCTGGCCGTGCTCGCCGCGGTCATGATCCTGTTCTTCGCCATCGCCGGCGGGAACATGTTCCAGGCCAACCAGACCTTCGCCCAGCTGCGCAACGTCACCGGCGGCGACACCGGCCTGCTCGGCTCCGACGGCGCGGCGCTGATCTTCGGCATCCTGCTGGCGGTGCTGATCGGCGCGGTGATCATCGGCGGCATCAAGTCCATCGGCGCGGTCACCAGCCGCCTGGTGCCGACCATGGGCGTGATCTACGTGGTCGCCTGCCTCATCGTCATCGGCGTCAACTACGACTCGGTGCCCAGCGCCATCGGCGATATCATCTCCGGCGCGTTCACCCCGGAGGCCGGGTTCGGCGGGCTGATCGGCGTGCTGATCATCGGTTTCCAGCGCGCCGCGTTCTCCAACGAGGCGGGCCTCGGCTCGGCCCCGATCGCGCACTCGGCGGTCAAGACCAGGGACCCGGCCACCGAGGGCATCGTCGCGCTGCTGGAGCCGTTCATCGACACGGTCATCGTCTGCACCATGACGGCGCTGACCATCGTCATCGCCAAGACCCAGTTCTGGACCGACGCGCAGCAGACCGTGCTCAACGGCGGGGACACCCCGGACGGCGTCACGGTCACCTCGGAGTCCTTCGCCACCGTGCTGCCGTGGTTCCCGTACGTGCTGACCGTCGCGGTCGCCCTGTTCGCGATCTCCACGATCATCACCTGGGGCTACTACGGCCAGCGGGCGTGGCTGTACCTGTTCGGCAAGAGCAAGACCCAGGAACGCGTCTACAACGTGGTCTTCTGCGCGTTCACCGTGGTCGGCTCGGTGCTGACCCTGGGCAGCGTGCTCGACTTCGCCGACGCGGTCCTGTTCGCGCTGGCGCTGTTCAACATCACGGGTCTGTACCTCCTGATCCCGGTGGTGAAGAAGGAGCTGTCGTCCTACAAGGCCAAGCTCCGCACCGGCGAAGTCCGCAAGACCGAGAAAGTCTGACGCCCGGGGAACGCGATTCCCCCGAAGTCCCGGACTTCCCCACGAACTCCGGTGTGTCAGACACCCGACACACCGGAGTTCGTCGTTTCAACCCGCCCTGTCCTCGTCCCGCCCAGCCCCAGGGAGACCACAGTTTCAATTGAAACTGTAAATCCCACCCACGACGGATCACAGTTTCAATTGAAACTGTGATCCTGCGCGGGGTCAGGCCTCGTGGACGGCTTGGATGTCGATCTCGACCTTGAGGGTCGTGCCGATCGCCGCGATTCCCGTCTGCAGGGCCTGGTTGAAGTTCATCGCGAAGTCCTCGCGGCGGAGCTGAGTCGTCGCAGCCGCCGAGGCGCGGGTGCCGCCCCACGGGTCCGGGCCGACACCGGCGAAGCGGGTGTCCAGGCGCACCGGACGGGTCACCCCGCACAGCGTCAGCTCGCCCTCCAGGTCCCAGCGGTCGCCGCCGCGCGGGCGCAGCGCCGTGGAGCGGAAGGTGATCTCGGGGTGGCGCTCGACGTCCAGGAAGTCCGCGTTGCGCAGGTGGTCGTCGCGCATCCCGTTCGCGGTGTCGATGCTGGACGCGACGATCGAAGCCTCCACTGTGGACGATTCGATCGGGTTGCCGATGCGGATCTCACCGGAGAACTCGTTGAACCGACCGCGAATGCTGCTGATCCCCAGGTGCCGCGCGGTGATCTGGATCGACGAGTGCACCGGGTCGATCCGCCACAAGCCCGGCGCAGGCAGATCGGCACCACCCGCACGGCGCAGCTCGACCTCGCCGAGCGTGGCCGCGGTTCCGTCGTGCACCAGCGTGGTGCGCGCTACCGGTTCGTGGCCCATCGCCGTGACGATCGCGGTGTAAGCACCGGCCTTCAGCCCGGTGGCGACCACCGAACCCTGCGCGTCGCCCTGCACGCGGGCGACCTGGGTGCCGGTGCCGTCGATGACGGTCAGCACCGCCTCCGGGACCGGCCAGCCGTCGCCGCCGCGCACGGTCGCGGTGACCGCACCCGCGCCAGCACCGACGCCGGTCGTTTCGACCTGCTGTTGGCCGAGGTCCATCTAGAACATCTCCTCAGAGCCTGTTTTCGAACTCATTTTGCGCAGCGGTGCAGGTAGCGGAACCTCAGCCGCGGCAGTGCCAGCGCCGTAAGCGGGCTAAGCGGCTACGCCGCTTCAAGACAAAGAACCAGGATCAACACACACGATCAGAGCGTGAAGATCGTGGGCGGGGTGGAGCGAACGGACCAGGGCGGCCCGTTCGCTCCACCGCTGCTCAGTCGGCTTCCGGGTAGCCGAGCTCGACATCGTGCGTGCTCGTCTCGCCGGACAGCTGCAGCGACGTGGCGACCGGCGGGTAACCGGTGGCGATCACCGTGTACTCGCCGTCGGGCAGGTCGGTGAACGTGTAGTTGCCGTCGACGTCGGTGGTCGCCGCGCCGACGACCGCGCCGCCGGAGTTGAGCAACGTCACCCGCGCGTCCGGCACCGCGACACCGAGGTTGGCCGACCGGACCACGCCGGTGAGCTGCGCGCCGTTCTGCAGCACGACGTCCGCCGTGGTCTGCTCGCCGTCGGCCACGGTCACCGAGTTGGCCACCGGCCGGTACTTCGGCGCGGTGACGGTCAGCGCGTACGAGCCGCCGACCAGGTCGGCGAACGCGTAGCGCCCGTCCGCGGTGGTCGCCGTGGTGGCCACGACCTCGCCGCGCACGTCGGTGAGCACGACCATCGCCCCGCCGACGCCGACACCGCCGACGTGCACGAGACCGGCCAGCTGACCGGCGCCGAGCAGCTGCACGTCGTGGCGCACCGGGTGCTCGCCGACCGCCACCATCGACGCGGTGGGCTGGTAGCTGCCGCCGGAGGCGATCAGCACGTAGGTACCGCCGTGGGTGACCGCCAGCCGGAACTGGCCGTCCTGGTCGGTGCGGGCCCGCTCGACCTGCCGCCCGTTGGCGTCGGTGAGGGTGAGCACGACACCGGCCACCGGACTGCCGACGGAGTCCTGCGCGGTGCCGTGCACGTACAGCCCATCGCCGCCGAGATCGCCCGCCAGGTGCTTGCCGTTCCGCTGCGGCGACACCGGCTCTGACCAGGCCTGCGAGCGCCTGTCCACAGAGTTGTCCACAGGCTCGGCGGCCAGTCGCACGGTGTCCGGGCTAACGCCTCCAACCTGCGAAGAACCGTTGGCCAGGGCGCCGGTCACCAACGAGTTGTCCACAGGACGAGTGGGGTTGTCCACAGCGTCCTCGTGCGCGGCCACCGCAACCGCCTCCTTTTCCGCGTGACTGTCGACCGTGGTCCGCAGCGGGGTCTCCCGCACGAACAGCACCGCCAGGAAGGTCACCACCGCGATGCAGGCGGAGATGAAGAAGATGTCCCCGATCGCATCGCCGTAAGCGGCGCGGACGACGACCTGGATCGGCGCCGGCAGGTGGTTGATGTCCAGCGAACCGCCGCTCTGGCCACCGGCCGCCTGCGCGGCGCCGGGGATCTTGGCCAGGCCCTGCACGATGTAGTCCGACACCTGGGTGGCCAGCACCGCGCCGAGCACCGAGACACCGGCCGAACCACCGAGGGTCCGGAAGAAGGTGACCATCGAGGTCACCGAACCCATGTCCCGAGCGCTGGTCGAGTTCTGCACCGCCAGCACCAGGTTCTGCATCAGCATGCCGACGCCGGTGCCCATCAGGAACAGGTAGATGCCGATCAGCCACAGCTCGGTCTGGTGGTCCATCGTGCTCAGCAACCACATGGCCGCGACCATCACGATCGACCCGGACACCAGGAACGGCTTGATCTTGCCGGTGACCCGCGAGATCACCTGACCGGAGATCGTCGAGGACAGGAACATCCCGCCGACCATCGGCAGCGTCATCAGACCCGCGTGGGTCGGCGTCATGCTGCGCGAGATCTGGAAGTACTGGCCGAGGAACACCGAGCCGCCGAACATCGCGGTGCCTACCGCGACGGTGCCGATGGTGGCCAGCGTGACGGTTGGGTTGCGGAACATCCGCAGCGGCACGATCGGCTCGCTGACCTTCGTCTCGATGATCACCGCGATGATCAGCGCCAGCACACCGCCGCCGACGTAGGCCGCGGTCTCGGGTGACCACCAGTCGAACGACTTGCCCGCCAGCGAAACCCACACCAGCAGCAAGCTCACGCCGCCGACCAGGAACAGCGCGCCGAACCAGTCGATCTTCACCGGCCGCTTGATGACCGGCAGCTTCAGCGTGCGGCCCAGCACGATGAACGCGATCACCGCGATCGGCACGGTGACCCAGAAGCACCAGCGCCAGCCCAGCCAGGACGTGTCCACGATGAGGCCGCCGACCAGCGGGCCGCTGACCGTGGCCACTGCGAAGGTGGCGCCGATGTAACCGCTGTAGCGGCCGCGGTCGCGGGGGGAGACCATGGCCGCGATCACGACCTGGATCAGCGCCTGCAGACCGCCCATGCCGATGCCCTGCAGGGCGCGGAAACCGATCAGGGTCTCCATCGACTGCGCGAAACCGCCGGCCACCGAACCGACCGTGAAGATCACGATGGCCAGCTGGTAGAGCAGCTTCTTGTTGAACAGGTCGGAGAGCTTGCCCCAGATCGGGGTGGACGCGGTGGAGGTCAGCAGCATCGCCGTGACCACCCACGTGTACTGCCCCTGGGTGCCGTTGAGGTCGGCGATGATGCGCGGCAGCGCGTTGGACACGATCGTCGAGCTGAGAATGGCGACCAGCAGCGCCAACATCAGCCCGTACATCGCCCGCAGGATCTGCCGGTGGGTCATCGGCGATTCATCGGCGGACCCGTGCGCATCCCGCCGGGCCGGTGCGTCTTGCACCTCCTCCGTCGAGCTGGTCATCGAGTTCCTTCCCTGGTCTCGGGGCCCGCGTGGCAGATCCCCTCGTCGATCGTGTAGCGGCGGATGTCGTCCATGGCTTCCCCCAGCAGCCGGGTGAGTTCGCGGACTTCCGCGTCCTCCCAGCCCTCCAGTGCGCCGGCGATCCACTCCGTCTTCTTGCGTTCGAGTTTGGCCACTGCGTGCTCGCCCTCCGGGGTGGCGCGCAGCAGCGACACCCGCCGGTCGGCGGGGTCGGGTCGTCGGCTGATCAGCCCTGCCTGTTCGAGCTGGCCCACCTGCCGACTCACCACGGAGGCGTCGACGACGCGGTGGTGGGCGAGGTCGGAGGCCCGGCATTCGCCGCGGAATACGAGCTCGGTGAGCAACCCGGCCGCGGCGTAGGGCACCTGATCAGCGAAGTGTCCTCGTTGTAGTGCGACCTGTTTGAACCCCATCAACGCCCGGAGCGGGCGGAGCAGTTCACCGCAGGTCTCGAGCTTCGGTCCCATGCGAACCCAATCCTTTAGTTGCTGCACGCAACCATAACCTCAATTGGTTGTAGCACACAACTTGTCTCCCTGTGACCCCAGGCACCACGATCGTTCAGCCTGCTCCGGGCGAGGTGCGGTTCGGGCTGTTCAATAAAAAGAGCCCCACCGCTGAAGCACGAGCGGTGGGGCGAGAAGACTGAGCACCCTCGCGGGGCTCACATCATGTCGTTGAGCTTGGCCAGGAGCCTGGCCAAATCCTTCAGATCATCGGTGGTCCAGCTGGCGAACTGGCCGTGGAGGTGCTTGCGACGCTCCGCGCGGACCTGGGCGAGGCGTTCGCGGCCGAGGTCGGAGAGCTGTATGCGGCGGGCTCGGCCGTCGTCCGGGTCCGGGACGCGCTCCAGGAGGTTCAGCTCCACCAGAGTCGCGATCTGACGGCTCACCGTCGACTTGTCCAGGCCGGTGCGGCCGGCCACGTCCATGCCGCGCAGCGGTCCCGCGTCGTCGATCATCAGCAGCAGGCTGTAGGACGCCGGGTCGAGGTCCGGGTGGACGTGCGCCGCGACCGTGGTCGACAGGTTCCGGGCGCGGCGGAACATCATCACCAGCTCGCGCTCGACGTTCTCCGCTGCGGTGCGCCGGTCCACGCCTTCCTCGCGCACACCCTCGGTCGCCCGCGCCTCGTCCTGCTCGATCACAGCTCTCCCACCCGCGCCTCCGCCGCTCGAAGACGCACCCGCGGCCCGATCACAGGGCCCGAGCACCACGTTAGTCCGTTTCACCCCACTCCAAGGAACCGGTATCCGAACCAATTGTGGGTGACGCCGCAGGTGGCGGAACCCCGCGTCACTTCGCGGAGATCGGCTCCGAGCCGTGCCAGGGTCGCGGGGTGCCCTTGGCCTCGAAGTAGTCGCCGCCCTTGCGCTTGACGTCGTCGGTGCCCCAGGAGCGCTGGCGCAGCACCGGGACCATCCGCGGGATGTGCTTGCGGCAGTGGATGTAGGCCTCCTCGACCTGCACCACCACCCAACGCTCGGGGGTGCGGCCGCGGTCGAACTCGGTGGGCAGCGCTGGGTGGATCGCGCGCAGGTCGGAGTCCTCGACGATGCGGGCCTTGCCGTTGAGGTGCAGGCCGATCAGGTCGGTCACGAAGTCCACCAGCAGGATCCCGATGTGCGGGTTCTCGCTGATGTTGCCGAGGCTGGCCATCACGCCGTTGCCGCGGTACTCGGGGTAGCAGACGTGCCAGTCGTCGAGCACTTCGATGAAGCCGGGCGGGCCGACGCGCAGACTCGAGTCGCACTCGCCGCCGGCGTCGGAGGTGGCCACGAAGGCCATGTCCATCCGCCCGATGAACTCCTTCATCTGCGAGTTCAGGTGGTCGAGCACCTGGTCGTCGTAGAACTTGTGGGCGCGCTTCTCGGTGCCGTAGGCCCGCTGCAGCAGGTGCTCGCCCGACGACCCGGGCAACTGCGCCAGCCGGTCTTCGTCGACGAACGGATCGCGGGGGACGGCGTCCAGCGCGTGGTTCTGCAGCGGGGTGGTGGCCTGCCAAGCGTCGGTCGGGGGCGACGGCTCGGACAGTTCGAGGTCCAGCAACGCGTCATCAGCGGTGCCGGTCGGGGGCAGGTGGTCGGGGCTCACGCGGCTCACCGTGTCACGCCTTCCTCTCCACTCACAGACGTGGATACTAGGTTCCCCCGACAGGTTCGTGCACCATCAACCAGCAGTAGTTAACAACCACTCAAAAGTGGCATCAAGGCAGACGTGTCCCGGCGCACCAGTTAGGGTCAGCCCAGTGTCGGGGGACGCATGCAAGGAGCGGTGTACCCAAAGGGTGCCGCCGCCAACGTGGAGAAGACTGCGCCCGAACCATGACAGCGAACGCCGTACTGAGCCCCGGACCACCCCCGAACGAGCCGTCCTCCGGTGTGAGCAAGATGGTTCGACTGATCCGCGAGAGCTTCGAGGTCGTCGAACCGCGGATCGACGAGGTCGCCAAGTTCTTCTACGGGATGCTCTTCAGTCTTTCCCCGGCCACCCGCGAACTGTTCGCGGTGAACATGGAAGTGCAGCGCAGCCGCCTGCTTCGGGCGCTCGTGCACGTGATCCAAATGGTCGACAAGCCCGATGAGCTGCTGCCGTTCCTGCACCAGCTCGGCCGCGACCACCGCAAGTTCGGTGTGGTCTCCGACCACTACGAGGCGGTGGGCACCGCCCTGCTGGCCTCGATCAAGAAGCACGCCGGTGACGCCTGGAACGACACCGTGGAGCGCGCCTGGGCCGAGGCCTACACGGTGATGGCCTCGGCCATGACCGAAGCGGCCGCCGCCGACGACGGCCCCGCCTGGTACACCGGCGAGATCATCCACCACGAGCGGTTGAGCTGGGACGTCGCGGTGATCCGCGTCCAGACCGACCACCCGATGCCCTACGCGCCCGGCCAGTACGTGAGCGTCGAGGTGCCACAGCGGCCGCGGCTGTGGCGGTACCTGAGCCCGGCCAACGCGCCGACCGAGGACGGGATCATGGAGTTCCACGTCCGCTCGGTCGACGGCGGCTGGGTGAGCCGCGCGCTCGTCGGGCACGCCCGCATCGGCGACCAGTGGCGGATCGGTTCGCCGATGGGCCGGATGTCGGTGGACCGGGAGGAATCCCCGGACGTGCTGATGATCGCCGGCGGCACCGGGGTGGCCCCGATGCACGCGATCATCGACGAGCTCGCCCAGTACGGCGAGAACCCCCGCGTCCAGCTGTTCTACGGCGGCCGCACCCGCGAGGACCTCTACGACCTGGAGAACCTCCAGCGGATCGCGATGCACAACCCGTGGCTGACGATCACCCCGGTGCTGGAGGACGACCCGTACGTCTCCGGCGTCGAGCACGGCACCCTGCCCGAGGTCGTGACCCGCTTCGGCGCTTGGCAGGGCTGGGACGTTCTGGTCAGCGGTTCACCGGCGATGATCCGAGCGACGGTCTCCCGGATGCTGGTCGCGGGCACGCCCCTCGACCGGATCCACTACGACCCGTTCGCCTTGGACTGAGACGTAAAAGCCGAAGGGGCCTTCGACCGAACTGGTCGAAGGCCCCTTCGCTTGTGTCTGAGTGCCTGTTTTTGATCCGAATCAACGGCGCTTGCGGTCTGGTTTCCAGACGACCAGCGCGGTTTCCTGGCGCACCGGCACCAGATCTCGACGGTAGGAGGCGTGGATCTGCGCCGCCGCCTGCTCGGCCGCCGCGTGAGCCGCCGCGACTTCTTCGGCCAGTTCCTGAACCTGCGAGCGCAGCACGTCGACCTCGTTCTCCAGGTCGATGATCCGCTTGATGCCCGCGAGGTTGACGCCCTCTTCCTGCGACAAGCGCTGGACCTCGCGCAGCAGCGCGATGTCCCGGAGGGAGTAGCGACGGCCACCTGCCGGCGTTCGCCCGGGCGAGACCAAGCCCAACCGGTCGTAGCTGCGCAGGGTTTGCGCGTGCAGACCGGAGAGCTGGGCGGCCACCGAGATCACGAACATCGGCGTGTCCTCGTTGGCCCCCGGCGGGAACCCGAAGCCCGGATCGGTTGTGCGGCGACCGGCCATGACTACCTCCCGAGAAACTCGTTCAGGTCCTGGCGCGGATCGTGGTCGGCGGTGGCCTCCGCGTAGTCCGCCAGCGCCTCGGCTGCCTTGCCGTCCAACTTGGACGGAACCGTGACCTGCAGCGTGATCAGCAGATCCCCGCTGCTGCCGTCCTTCTTGCCCACGCCCTTGCCGCGCACCCGGAAGGTGCGGCCGCTGGCGGTCCCGGCAGGGACCTTCAGCGAGACCTTCCCGCCCAGGGTCGGCACGGTCAACGTAGTGCCCAGCGCCAGCTCCGGGAAGGTCGTCGGCACCGTGATCGTCAGATCATCACCGGAACGTCCGAACACCCGGTGCGCGTTGACGTGCACCACGACGTAGAGGTCACCGGAGGCAGCGCCCTTCCGGCCCGGCTCGCCCTGACCCGCTAACCGGATCCGCTGCCCGTCGTTGACGCCAGCCGGGATCCGCACCGTCAGCGTGCGGCTGCGGGTGCTGACCCCCTCACCGGCGCAGTCCGGGCACGGGTCGTCGATCAGCTGTCCGCGACCGCGGCAGTCCGGGCACGGCTCGCTGAACGCGAACGCGCCCTGGTTGCGGGTGACCAGCCCCGAACCGGAGCAGGTGCTGCAGGCACGCGGCCGGGTGCCCGGCTTGGCGCCGGAACCGCGGCAGGTCTGGCAGGTCGCCGGGCTGGAGAGCCGCAGCGGCACGGTCGCGCCGCGCACCGCCTCGGTGAAGTCGATGCGGACTTCGGTTTCCACGTCGGCGCCGCGCTTGGGCCGGTTGGCCGTGGACGCGCCGCCGCCGGGGCGGCGGTTGCCGAACAGGCCGCCGAAGAGGTCGCCGAGACCTCCCGAGCCCTGACCAGCGCTGGCGCCACTGCCGAAGAGGTCACCGATGTCGAAGCCGCCGCCCGGTCCGCCGAAGCCGCCGAACCCGCCCTGGCCACCGCCTCCGCTGAAACCACCGGAGCCGAACAGCCTGCGGGCCTCGTCGTACTGCTTGCGCTTGTCCGGATCGGACAGCACCCCGTACGCCTCGGAGACGGCCTTGAACTTGGTCTCCGCCTGGGCGTTTCCGGGGTTGGCGTCGGGATGGTTCTCCCGCGCCAGCTTCCGGTACGACTTCTTGATCTCGTCCGCCGAAGCGCCGGAGGAGACGCCCAGCTCGGCGTAGAAATCCTTCTCAAGCCATTCCCTGGCACTCACTGGACGCCCCTCCTCCCGAAAACCTGTTGGCGGTTGCCTTGCTCACGTGGTCGCTGAGCGGAACCTGGAAGATTCCCTGGACTGCGGGTGCCCCTCCTGATGTATGTCCAATACACGGCGGAGGGGCCGTCCTCGCTAGGAAACCTCTCAGAACCCGCCGGTGGCCACCCTGCATAGGTGGTCCAAGCGGCTGACGCCGCTTCCACAAGCGCGGACGGCATTCGCCGACAGGTTCTCACTCTCGATCAACCCTGCTCGGTGTTCTCGTCAGCGGCAGCAGGTTCCGCCGACGTCGGCTCGTGGTCGGTCACCGCGACCATGGCCGGCCGCAGCACCCGGTCGGAGAACCGGTAGCCGCGACGCAGCACGGTGGTCACGGTCGGACCGCTCACGTCCGGGGAGGTGCTGTGCTGCACCGCCTCGTGCACGGACGGGTCGAACTCGTCGCCCTCCGCGCCGAACGCTTCCAGACCGGCCGAGTTCAAGGTCGCGACCAGCTTGTCGGCCACGGCCTTGAAGGCACCGTTGAGGTCCCCGTGCGCCTCGGCGCGCTCCAGGTCGTCCAGCACCGTCAGCAGGTCGCCGGCCACCGAGGCCTTGGCCCCGGCGATCACCGACTCGCGGTCGCGTTCCACCCGCTTGCGGTAGTTCGCGTACTCCGCGGTGACCCGCTTGAGGTCAGCGGTGAGCTCGTCGACCTGCTGCTGCAGACCGGCGGACTCGCCCTGGGGGGCTTCGGCGGCGGGAGCGGACTCCTCCGCCGGGACGTCCTTGGAGATCTCCTCGTCGAGGGTGCCGGAGATGCTTTCGGACACCTGCGCCTCTTCTCCGTTCGGAGCGGGCTCCCGGCGCTGGCCGGTGACCGGGTCGATGCGACGCCGGTCCCGGACCACCACCGGTTCCTGCTCTTCGTTGTGCGACATCTCGGACCGGTCCGCCGTCACTTCTTCTTCTTCTCGTCCTCGTCGTCGACGATCTCGGCATCCACCACGTCGTCGGCACCGGAGGCCTTGGCGTCCGCGGCGTCGTCCGCAGCGCCCGCACCGGCACCCGCCGCCGCGTTGGCACCGGCGTCGGCGTACAGCGCCTGGCCGAGGGCCTGGGACTCGGTGGCCAGCTTCTCCACCGCGGCGGAGATGGCGGCGACGTCCTCGCCCTTGAGCGTCTCGTTGACCTCGTCGATCGCGGACTTGACCTTGTCCTTGACCTCCGACGGCAGCTTCTCGTCGTTCTCCTTGAGGACCTTCTCGGTCTGGTAGACGAGGGTCTCGGCCTGGTTGCGGGCCTCGGCCTCCTCGCGACGCTTCTTGTCCTCGTCGGCGTGCGCCTCGGCGTCCTTGACCATGCGGTCGATGTCGTCCTTCGGCAGCGCAGAGCCGCCGGTGATCGTCATCGACTGCTCCTTGCCGGTGCCCAGGTCCTTGGCGGAGACGTGCACGATGCCGTTGGCGTCGATGTCGAAGGTGACCTCGATCTGCGGCATGCCGCGCGGCGCCGGCGGGAGACCGGTCAGCTCGAACATGCCGAGCTTCTTGTTGTGCGCGGCGATCTCGCGCTCGCCCTGGAAGACCTGGATCTGCACCGACGGCTGGTTGTCGTCCGCGGTGGTGAAGGTCTCCGAGCGCTTGGTCGGGATCGTGGTGTTGCGCTCGATCAGCTTGGTCATGATGCCGCCCTTGGTCTCGATGCCCAGGGACAGCGGAGTGACGTCGAGCAGCAGGACGTCCTTGACCTCACCGCGCAGGACACCGGCCTGCAGGCTGGCGCCGACCGCGACGACCTCGTCCGGGTTCACGCCCTTGTTCGGCTCACGGCCACCGGTCAGGTCCTTGACCAGCTCGGAGACCGCCGGCATGCGGGTGGAACCGCCGACCAGCACCACGTGGTCGATGTCGTCGAGCTTGACGCCCGCGTCGCGGATGACCGCCTCGAACGGCTTGCGGCAGCGATCGAGCAGGTCGGAGGTGATCCGCTGGAACTCGGCGCGGGACAGCGTCTCGTCCAGGAACATCGGGTTCTTGTCCGCGTCCACCGTGATGTACGGCAGGTTGATGTTCGCGCTGGAGGAGCTGGACAGCTCGATCTTGGCCTTCTCCGCGGCTTCCTTGATCCGCTGCATGGCCATGCGGTCCTTGGTCAGGTCGATGCCCGACGAGGTCTTGAACTTCTCGACCAGCCACTCGACGATGCGCTCGTCCCAGTCGTCACCACCGAGGTGGTTGTCACCGGAAGTCGCCCGCACCTCGACGACGCCCTCGCCGATCTCCAGCAGCGAGACGTCGAAGGTGCCGCCACCGAGGTCGAAGACCAGGATGGTCTGCTCGTTCTCGCCCTTCTCCAGGCCGTAGGCCAGCGCGGCCGCGGTCGGCTCGTTGACGATGCGCAGCACGTTCAGACCGGCGATCTGGCCGGCTTCCTTCGTGGCCTGCCGCTGGGCGTCCTCGAAGTACGCCGGAACGGTGATCACCGCGTCGGAGACGTCCTCGCCCAGGTACGCCTCGGCGTCCCGCTTGAGCTTCATCAGCACGCGGGCGCTGATCTCCTGCGAGGTGTAGGCCTTGTCATCGATCTGGACGTTCCAGTCGGTGCCCATGTGGCGCTTGACCGACCGGATGGTGCGGTCCACGTTGGTGACCGCCTGGTTCTTCGCGGGCTGACCCGTGAGGATCTCCCCGTTCTTCGCGAAGGCCACCACGGACGGCGTGGTCCGCGAGCCCTCGGAGTTGGCGATCACCGTCGCTTCGCCGCCCTCCAGGACGGAAACGACGGAGTTGGTCGTTCCCAGGTCGATGCCGACCGCTCGCGCCATGCTGCTTTCCTCCCGACTGTGTCTGTCCACCCAAGCGCCACCCCGGGCCCTTGAGCCTTGCTCACTCAAGTTTTACCCACTGCTCATCATCACCGTCAATCCGGATTGAGCGCGGGCCACTCAAGCTTTCTGCCAGAACAACGGCTGACCAGGCGCGGGAGTTCCGGCGGCAGCACGGACGTGACGTGGCCGACAGGCGGCCGGTCGCGGCCAGGACCACTGGACGCGGATGCCAGCACCCCCGATCAGCACCAATGCCGCCCGGCCGCCGTCGGAGTTTTCGACGTCATTCGCCTTCTGGAACGCGGCGAACCGGCATGGCCGGGAGCCGACACGTCGGCTTGTCGACATGTCGACGCTGATGCCGGGGGTCAGGCCTGCTTGACGCGGATCTCGCCGCTGCCGCTGGACAGCGTCAGCCGCTTCGCGGCGGCCGGATCCTGCGCCACGTCCACGTCCACGTCGACGCCGCCGGAGCCGCTGTCCGTGTCGACGCGGTAGCGGTCGCCGGGCACGTTCAGCTCGATGCCGCCGCTCCCGGTGAACACCTCGACGGTCTGCGGCCTGACCAGTTCCAGCTCGACGTCGCCGGATTCGGCCTTCGCGACGACGCCCGGGCCGCGCAGGCCGCGCCCGCTGATCCCGCCGCTGCCGGTCTCGACCCCGATCTGGCCGCCGATCTCGCTCAGCGTGATTTCCCCGGACCCAGTGTCCGCATCGACCGGACCGTCGACCTCGCTCACCGACACGCCACCAGAGCCGGCGTGCGCCCTGACTTCGCCGGCGATCTCGGCCAGCGTGATCTCCCCGGAGCCGGTTTCCGCGTCGACCGGACCGCGGACCTGGGTCACCGACACGCCGCCGGAGCCCGTGCGGACGTCGACCGGGCCACCGATCTCGCTCAGCAGCACCTCGCCGGAACCCGTCTTGGCATGCACCGACTGCATGCCCACCACGTTCAGGTCGCCGGAGTCGAGGTTGCCGTGAACGGGCACCGAGGTCGGCGGCGTGACCTGGTAGTCGACGGAGCAGTTCCAGCCGCAGTCGGTGGGCAGCACCAGCGCGCCACCCTCGACGCGGTGCTTGATCTCGGTGGCGTCGTCCCCGCCTCCGCCCAAGAAGGTGCTTTCCCAGCGGTGGACCCGCTGCACGATCTCGGCGCGGGCGCCCGGCGCGTGCCGCACCTCGACGTCGCCGGTGCCGCCGACGAGTTCTACGCGGTCGATCCCGCCCAGTCCGGTGGCGCGCTCCCGCACGGATGACGAGGGCCACCCGAACAGCGCTGCTCCCCCGATCAGCACCAGCGCCGCCCCGCCCACCACGAGCCCAACCCGAGCCATCGTCGTCCCCCCAAGCTTTCCGACTGCCGCGCGGTTGAAGTTACGCATCACGTCCGGCCCGCACCTCAGGGACACCCCGGAAGTTCCCCCGAAACCGACCTTCGGCGCAGCCCACCGCAACCTTCGCCTTCGGCCATCTGGCGGCATTTCCGCCACGCCCCGGGGAAAACCGCCGCTTGTGGCCCGGCGCACCCGACCGCTGATCGGCCTGGCCAGTGCTTTGGGTCGCTGTAGCTGGCTGTTTCCAGGCTCGTCCTGCGTGACGGTGCGGGTAGCGGCCCCCTGCGGGAGTTACGGCCGCCGCTTGGACTCCGGGATCCCCGACTCATGTACCAATACGCCACGTCGGGGACTGGCCTCGCCAAGAGCCCTGACGGGGTGGGCACAGCCTGAGAACCCGCGGCGGTGCAGGTTGCTTAGGTGGGCTGAGCGGCTACGCCGCTTCAAAGACACAAGCCCGCCCTACCGCACCCCGGACGATCACTTCCAAAACAGCCTCTATAGCAGCTCGAAGTACTCGTGAGCACTCACCTGCGCGAACATTCGTCCACTTTGGACCATCCGGGTTTCCTGGTCGCGGTCGGGAGTTTCACGCTCCGAAGACCTCGTCGTAGGCGGCTTCGAATGCGGCCAGGGACTTCGCGTCGAAGAGCACGAAGCGCACCTCGTCGACATCGGTCGGAACTTCGCGCACCGCGCGCATCGCAATCCGCGCCGCCTCGTCGAGCGGATACCGGTAGACACCGGTGGAGATCGCGGGGAAGGCGACCACTTTCGCGCCGAGTTCGTCGGCGACCCGCAGGGACTCCCGGAAGCAGGAGGCCAGCAGCCCGGACCGGTCCTGGGAGGCGGCGTAGGTGGGTCCGACGGTGTGGATCACCCAGCGCGCCGGGAGCTCGCCGGCGGTGGTCGCCACCGCCTGCCCGGTCGGCAGCCCCTCCGGGAGCTCGCAGGACCGGATCAGCCGGCATTCCTGGAGGATCGCCGGCCCGCCGCTCCGGTGGATCGCGCCGTCCACGCCACCACCGCCCAGCAGCGAGGAGTTCGCCGCGTTCACGACGGCGTCGACCTCCTGCTCGGTGATGTCGCCCTGGACCAGCGTGACCCGCATGCGGGGAGTGTGCGCCAGCACACCCAACCCCGCTCGTTACGACGTGAATCGCAACGTTCGGCTCGAACCCGCGGCTCGCGGACTACGACCCGGTGGGCGTGGCCCGGCCGGGCCGGACAACACGAACCTCAACTGATCAGCCTGTCGAATTCCGCAGGTAGTCCACCGGTTGCATACGACGTCTGAGGTTCCGCTACTTGCACCGCCACGCAGAATGGTTGCAACCCCTGAACGAGTCAGGCGTTGCAACCACCGCTAGAACCCAAGCCCACCATAAGAAAGGCACCAAACCCCGGCGAAAAGGTTAAAACCCAAGCTGAAGCTGCTACGTGGTTGGTTCCTTTTCACCGTCGACCGGCGTTCCGGTCGCGGCAGCCGCGGCGAGCAGGTCCATGACGGTGCCGGAGTAACCCCCTGTCAGCATCTTGACGGCGAGGGCCCAGGTTTCTACGTCGGCACGGGGAATGCGGGCGGCAATCAGCTCACGGCAACGAGGCACCAGCTCGACGACGGTGTCCTGCACCGTTTCCAGCACGTCCGCCGCGTACCAAGCGGGCGCCAGTTGGCCGAGTAGATCCTCGGCGTCCACCAACCGTCGCTGAACGACGTTGATCAGGCTGGACGACCGGACATCCGGCGCGATGCGATCCCAGTGAGGCAGCACTTCTCGCAGCAGCCATCGTGGTGGAGCCAACTCATGGTGATGATTGCCCGAGAGGGGAGGCCGGGCGCACAGCTCCGGGTGTGCTTGGAGAAAAAGTGGTTGCAGCTCATGCGGGAAGTCTGGACGATGGACCAACTTTACGAGGGCCTCGTCGGTGAGCTTGTCGCCGCTGCGGTAGAAGCTGATGACCTCCTCCCAGGCGACTGGAGTCCGAGGCCGATGGACCCGTCGGACGGCTGGCTCCATGGCCAGTAGTTCAGCCAGACCGACCTCGGGCGACTCCATCTCCTCCCGTGCGATCCTCCGGCGTCTCTCCGACTGCGCCAGCCATGCCTCCGCATCTGGGAGGTGATGTCCGGCCAACTCCCGCACGCCGGGCACGTCACCCGCGTCCAGCGCGACCAGCAGGAATTCGGCTGCGTCCGTCATCCCGGTGTCGCCTGCCGCCTGCACGGCCGTGTCGGCCAGCATGTCGCGGACGGCCAAGTCTGAGCGGGCCCTGGCAATTGCGCAGAGCACCGAACGGTACGGCCTCAGGTCTGCGTCCTTGTCTTTGTCGTCGACCGGTACGCCGGTGAGCCATACGGCGGCGTGCCGGGCAAGTCCAAGCGCGTCCTGGCCTGAGACCCGGGACAGCACTTCGCGCACGGTCTCGGCTGGGGCGAAATGCAGCAGCAGGTGCAGCAATTCGGCGCCTTCTGGAGTGAGATCTGCGGTGTCCGGTTGCGCTGCACCGGTGGCCAGCAACTCCGGCAGCGTGCCGTCGAAGCCCGGACCCATCCGAGCGGCGCCGAGCAATGCCTCCGGCGAGACGTCCTTCAGTAGTTCGTTGAGGGCGACGTTCAGTTGAGCGCGATACACGAGGTCTATGGGCCAGCCCAAGCTCTGGTCGCGGGTGGGATCCAGCAACTCGGCCAGGTGGCCTACCGGCGCGGTAAACCCCACGACGTCCTCGGCGGGAGCAGTCTGCAGCACCTGACGTGGCGTCACCAACGCAGCGTCAGGGTCGTCAGCCACGTCCCGATGATCCAGCAGGGACCGGCCGATCTCAGATGGGCACTCCTCCCGGATCCCGGAGACCAAGAGCTGCCGTGTCTTGCGGGGCAATGCGGCGCCGACCAATGCGTTCAGGTCGTGTAGGTGCGGGCTGTGCAGCACGAAGTACAGCGGCTGTCTTTCCCCGGTGAGATGCTCGGCAAGAAGCCGGCCGAGCTGGCGAGGCGTCTGTGCCTCCTCGGCGACGCGGCGCAGCGCCGCCACCCGGGGGGCCTCGGACCCTGCCGGGACACCCTCGGCGAACGCTGCGTCCAGTTCTGCCACGATGTGCACCCCAGGCTTGCCATGCCCCGGAACAGGACGCAGCAACTCCTCCAGCTCGCCCCCGAGCCCTCGCTCCAGCAGCAACATCGCCGCCTGAGCCTGCTCCCCTCTGGTCACCGAGGCGGCAGGCAGCCGCAGCAACCGCCGCGCCACCTCCGGGTCGCCCGTTGCAAGCAGCGGGCGCAGGTGCAGGGGCGAAGGAGTGTTGTCCGCGAGGAGACATTCGGCCATCGCAGGACCGAGCGGCCCGCGCGCGAGGCTGTGCCGGATGGCGGAGGTGGCGTCGGAATGCGCGTACACCTCGGCAGCGATCTCGGCCAGTTGCGGGTCACCGATGTCGTTCAACCCGGCGGCCACCCGTCGCAGCGTCCATTCGCCAGCAAGTGGTCTCGCCCCCAGAACCTCCCGGATCAGGTCAGGGTTACGACCCTCCACGACGGCGTCGACGAGGGCGTCGCACGACACGGCGTCAGCGAAAGCGTCATACGCACACCTGTCGGACCGCACCTCCAGCCAGGGCTGATGCAGCGCCTCCACCACTGACAGCCCCAGCCTTTCCACCACCGGCACCAGCATGTGCCCGGGAATCAGCGGTGCCAGCTTGAACAAGGCGTTCAGACCTTCGGGCTCCTGATCTGAGTCGTCCCACTCCTCTGGGTCCTCGAAGTCCTCGCTGCTTATACCCTCGTCATCCACGGCCGCGAGCGTACAGAGCGCAACTGACAGGTGAACCCGCGAGAACGTGAAGGTCTCCCTCCGCCCCGCAAACGCAGCCGGGCCGAACAACACCGTCATCGGCTGACCGGTTCCTCCCGGATCTGCGAGTACCTTGGGCCGCCCGCGCATCCCGAAATGCCTCCGCTATTCCGGAGTGGCGTTCAGCGGCGTTTTTCCAGGTAGTCCACCGGTTGCATGAGGAAGCGCAGCGTCGGTTCGAGGTCGTCGGCGGTGGGCGGCTCGTCGGCGATGAGCGCCTGCATGAGCAGCCCGTCGATGGCGGCGAACAGGGCCCGGCCCACCGGCTCGTCGCCGCCTCGGCCACCGTTGACGTAACCGGAGGCGACCTCGATCCACCTGCGAGCGGCCGGGCGCAGCGCCGGGCGGCGGGCCGCCAGCAGGTACAGCTCGTACTCGCCGAGGGTGCGCTCGCGGTGTTCGCGCACCAGCCCCGCCAGGTTCTCCGCGATGGCCCGGGGCCAGGCGGTGCGCTCGCGGACCTGGTCCGGCAGCTGGCCCATCTGTTCGAGGAGCCCCTCGCAGCCCGACATCAGCGCGGCCACCAGCAGGTCATCGATGCCGTCGAAGTAGTAGGCGATGGACGCCGGCGGAACGCCTGCTTCGCGCGCGATGTTGCGGTGGCTGACGGCACCGACCCCGTCGCGGGCGACCACCCGCAGCGCGGCGTCGATGATCGCGCGACGGCGGCGCTCGCCCTTGGCCCGGCGGCCGTCGGTCTCGTCGTCCGGGTTGCGACGTACCTGGGTCAATGCGCACCTCCCAGTTCCAGCGCGACGACACCGCCGATGATCAGTGCGAGACCGGCGATCTGCACGGCGGTGATCGACTCGCCGAGGAACACCACCCCGATGATCGCCACCAGCGCGACCCCGGCCCCCGCCCAGATCGCGTAGGCGACGCCGACCGGCAGTCCGAGCTTGAGCACCGAGCTCAGCGCGGAGAAGGCGATCAGGTACCCGATCACGACCAGGACCGAGGGGATCGGCTTGCTGAACCCCTCGGAGAGCTTCAACGAGACCGTGGCGAGCACTTCGCTCAGGATCGCCACCGCCAGGACCAGGTACGCCACACCCATCTCCCAAGAAAATCGTACGATCGCCCCACTTTAAGGGCAGACCGGTTCCCCCACATCAGGACACTTCGGCTCAGTCCTCGGAGCGCTCCGACTTCCCGCCGCCGCCGGAGACCATCCCGCTGACGATCACCGCGGCCCAGATGCCCAGCGGGATCATCGGCCAGAAGAAGTAGGGCCCACCGGCTGCGATCGACGTGACCGCCCAGATCCCGCACAGGATGACGGCGACGCCGCCCCACTCCCGCCACTCCTTGATCTGCTTGCGCTTCTGCTTCTCGCGCTTGGCCAGATTCCCCGACTTCTTCGGCGGGGTCGGTTCGGGCAGGTCGGCAGTGATCGGCACGAGCTCGCCGTAAGTGGTCGCGGAGAACGCCAGCTGCAAGCGCTCGTCGTACTCGGCGACGGTGAGCCGCCCTTCGTCCAGCGCCGCTCGCAGCCGCTGCGCCACGACCTCCCGGTCGCCGTCCGACGCGCGCATCGACCCGTTGTCCCCAGCCATCGCAACCCCCTGAACGCTCGGCATCGCCGAACGAACCGTTCACCCGAGCAAATACGTGGCGAAAATCGCACTGCGTCTTCGAGTCTGCCCTGATCGACATCGACCGCGCCCGGTCCGCGACTCGATCGCAACCGCCGACGCTGCGTTCAACAGGAACAACTCGGATGACTCCAGCAACGGCGACCCGCGCCATCCGCAACCGACGGAGCTAGGCTATCCGATAAAGCTGAACGATTGAACAACTAGTTTTTCGCGCGGCGGTCTCGCAGAATCACCGACTGTTGCCAATACGCGCACGGCCCCTGTAGTTACCGATGGGTAACAGGGCGTACGCTGCCCGAACGGACAACCCCCTCGAAACAGGAGGCCGCGAGCATGGGTGCTGTTCAGATCACGCTTGGCGCGATCTCGGTCGCGCTCGGCGTCGTCGCGTGGAGCATGTTCGCCGCGACCATCGCCCGGTTCGTGCGGATCATCCGCCTCGGGCAGCCGGATGACACCCGCAACGGCCCGGTCATGGCCCGCCTGGCGACCCTGGTCAAGGAGTTCGCCGCGCACACGCGGATGAACAAGTTCCGCAACGTCGGCATCTGGCACTGGCTGGTGATGTGGGGCTTCCTGCTCGGCTCGCTGGCCCTGTTCGAGGCCTACGGCGAGGTCTTCGTACCGACCTGGGGTTGGCCGATCCTCGACGACCTGGCGGTCTTCCACCTGCTGATGGAGGTCCTGGGCGTCGGCACCATAGTCGGCATCCTGGTGCTGATCGTCATCCGCCAGCTCAACCACCCGCGCCGCGCCGACCGCGTCTCGCGCTTCCAGGGCTCCAACTTCAAGTGGGCCTACTTCATCGAGGCCGTCGTCCTGATCGAGGGCATCGGCATCATCGGCGTGCGCGCCGCGAAGTCCGCGCTGGGCGTGCACGAGATCCCGCTGTGGGCCGAGTTCGTCTCCGGCCCGATCGGCTCCCTGCTGCCGGCCAGCGAGAACCTGGTCTCGGTCTTCGCCTTCATCAAGCTGATGAGCGCGACCGTCTGGCTGATCGTGGTCGCCCGCACCATGACGATGGGCGTCGCCTGGCACCGGTTCAGCGCGTTCTTCAACATCTACTTCAAGCGCGAGGACGACGGCGACGTCGCGCTGGGCGCGGTCAAGCCGATGATGTCGGGCGGCAAGCCGCTGGACTTCGAGGAGGCCGACCCGGACACCGACGTGTTCGGCGCCGGCAAGGTCGAGGACTTCTCCTGGAAGGGCTGGCTGGACTTCACCACCTGCACCGAGTGCGGTCGTTGCCAGTCGCAGTGCCCGGCGTGGAACACCGGCAAGCCGCTGTCCCCGAAGCTGATGATCACCTCGCTGCGCGACCACGCCTACGCCAAGGCCCCGTACCTGCTGGCCGGTGGCAGCAAGGACATGGCAGGCGACGAGGTCGGCATCACCGGTGACGACGCCGAGGCCCGCCTGGCCAAGATCGACGCGCTGGCGCTGGCCGAGGCCGAGCGCCCGCTGATCGGCGGCCCCGAGGAAATGGGCGTCATCGACCCGGACGTCCTGTGGTCCTGCACCAGCTGCGGTGCTTGTGTCGAGCAGTGCCCGGTGGACATCGAGCACGTCGACCACATCGTCGACATGCGCCGCTACCAGGTGATGATCGAGTCGAACTTCCCGACCGAGCTGGGCGGGATGTTCAAGAACCTGGAGAACAAGGGCAACCCCTGGGGCCAGAACGCCAAGGACCGCCTGGCCTGGACCGAGGGCCTGGACTTCGAGGTGCCGGTCTTCGACGGCGAACTCGCCGACGACGTGGAGTACCTGTTCTGGGTCGGCTGCGCCGGCGCCTTCGAGGACCGCGCGAAGAAGACCACCCAGGCCGTGGCCGAGCTGCTGCACATGGCCGGCGTGAAGTACACGGTGCTCGGCCCGGAGGAGACCTGCACCGGTGACCCGGCGCGGCGCGCGGGCAACGAGTTCATCTTCCAGATGCTCGCCCAGCAGAACGTCGAGGTGCTGAACTCGGTGTTCGAGGGCCGCGAACCGGGCAAGCGCAAGATCGTCGCGACCTGCGCGCACTGCTTCAACTCGCTGGCCAACGAGTACTCGGAGCTCGGCGGCGACTTCGAGGTCGTCCACCACACCCAGCTGCTGAACAAGCTGGTCCGCGAGAAGCGCCTGACCCCGGTCGCCCCGGTCGCCGAGGACGTCACCTACCACGACCCCTGCTACCTGGGCCGCCACAACAAGGTCTACACCCCGCCGCGCGACCTGGTCGGAGCCTCCGGCGCGACCTTCCGCGAGATGCCCCGCCACGCCGACCGCTCCATGTGCTGCGGCGCCGGCGGCGCCCGGATGTGGATGGAAGAGCGCATCGGCAAGCGCATCAACGTCGAGCGCGTGGACGAGGCCCTGGGCACGGCACCGTCGAAGATCGCGACCGGCTGCCCGTTCTGCAAGGTGATGCTCTCCGACGGCCTCACGGCCCGCCAGAGCGAGAAGGTCGCCTCCGAGTCGGTCGAGGTCGTCGACGTCGCCCAGCTCCTCCTCTCCGCAGTCAAGCGCGGCGAGAACAAGGACTCCGAAGACACCGCAACGACCGGCAGCTGACCCCAGCAACCAACGAAGGGCGTCTCCCACACGGGAGGCGCCCTTCTTGCTCTCAGGACAGGGCGTCCAGCCTCTTCTTCGCCAAGCGGGTGTCCGGGTGCCGCTCCCCGAAGACCTGGCACCGGAGCTCCCACACCCTCCGGTACTCCACCTCAGCTTCGGCGCGCTCGCCCCGCTCCATCAGCACCTGCGCCAGGTTGTGCCGGAGGATCAAGGTGTTCGGGTTCTCCTCCCCGAGCAGCCGGGTGGCTGGGGCGAGCAGTGCGCGATACTCCGCTTCGGCCTGCTCGAAGTCGCCTCGGTCGCACAGCACGAGGGCCAGGCTGTTCCGGATCATCCAGACCACGACGTCGGACTCCCCGCGAGCTCTCAGCTGCAGCCGGAGCACCTCGCGCAGCTCCGCCTCGGCCTGCGCCAGTTCGCCGCAATCACGCAGCATGACGGCCAGGTTCCCGCGAAAGGCCAAGGTCTGCGGATGCTCCTCCCCGACGGCCTGGGACGACAGCTCCAGAGCCGTGCGGAACTCCGCCTCCGCCGCCTGCGCCTCACCTCGATCCCACAGCATCCCGGCCAAGTTGCTCCGCGCCGCCAGTGATCCGGGATGCGCCTCGCCGTGGACCTGGACGGACAACTCGAGCACCTCCCGGAACTCCGCCTCGGCCTGCTCGTGCTCACCCTGCTCCTGCAACACCCCGGCGAGGTTGTTCCGCGCGGTCAGGGTGCGCCGGTGCTCGTCCCCCAATTCTTCGCGATAGCACACCAATGCCAGCTCGAGGAGGTCTCGGGCTTGGGCGAACTGCGCCGTCTCGTTGCAGAACTTCGCCGCCTTGATGCACATGTCCCCGATTTCCTCCGGCAGCGCTTCGCGGAGTTCGCCGTCCTGATCGGCGAGGACGGCCAAGCGTGCGCAGTGCGGAAGCAGGAGCCGCCAGCACGGCCAATTCGCGTGATCCTCGGGGTCGACGGTGAGCACTGCGCTCGCCAGCATCACGATGAACCGCCCCACGTACGAGGCTTGCTCGAACTCGTCGCCCTGGTGGCGGTTCGTCTCGCGGATGACCGGGTGCAGGCGGAGGACGGGGATCGCCTCCTCGCCGTGGGTCGTCGTTTCGACGAGCCCGACCCCAGACAGCGCGCCGAGCACGGCGGCCAGCTCCAGCGCGGTAAGTCCGTCGAACTCCGGTGCCCTGGCGAGGACTTCTGCGATGAGCAGTTCGAGCGGGATCGGGGCAGCGGCGAACTGAGACAACGCCCGGAGCAGCGGCCGGGCCATCGGATGGCCGCGTTCGGTGAGCAGGTCCAGCGACAGCTCCCAGGTGCGGTCCAACACCTCTCGCTGCGAATGTGGCGCGCCCGGAAGTTCGGTCACCTCCGGCCAACGTTCGTCCAGCGCAATCCGGTAGCTGTTGAAATCGACCGGCAGCTCGAGGCCCGGAACCCGCGGCATGGTGGCGGCGACCGACAGGTACTGGCCAGCCGAGTGCAGGGCGAGCGGCAATCCGCCCAGCCGTTCCGCCAGTTCCCCCGCCTGCTCGAAAGTTCCGGCGGTCGGCGCGCGGTCCAGCAACACCTGCGCGCCGGCTCCGGACGCCAACGGCCCGACCGCTTGGAGCTGTGCGAGGTCTCCCCAGACCTGCGGGTTTCCATCTCGGCTGGTGATCAGCACAGCACCGCTCTTGGACGTCCGCAGCCAGCCAGTCCCCTCGGCGACCGGTCGCCCAGCGCCGAGCACGCTCGCGTCATCGGCGTTGTCCAGCACCAGCAGCCACCGGGTCTCTCGCAGGCTCAGCTGCCGCCACAGCAGATCAGGCGCCAGCCCAAGCCCTTCCCAAGCTCGGTGCACCTCTTCCGGATCCGCGCCCGCGCGCAGCGCGACCTCGCGCAACCCCTCGTGCAGGCTCGCGTCGGACGACGCGTCGACCCACCACGTCTCCACGTCGAGATCCGCCACCATGCGCTGCGCGACCGTGGTCTTGCCGTAACCACCAGCACCGTGCAGCACGACGCAGCCCTGCCCGCTCAGCGCTTCGACGACCGATTCGACCAGGTCATCGCGCCCGCGCACGTCGTGCGAAGCCGTCGGCGGAGTTACCGAGCCGAGCCCTGGGCCAGCACCGGGAGTCATGTAGAAGTTCACGCCGCCGTGGATCTGCCCGGCCTGCACCGCCTGGCCGATGCGGTCACCGAGGACGTTGCGGACGTTGGTCGGTTGCTGGTCCATCGCACCCCCACGAGATCAGTCCCCACGGTAATCGGACATGCGCATCGAGTTGCCGATTCTCGCGTCATATGCCAGCCGCTCGTCGGTCCCGGTATCGACAGGCACCGAATGCGGAGGAATGATGGCCGAGACGCCCGAGCCCAGCGACGCCGAACTGGTCGAGCTGGTTCGTTCCGGGGAGAAGGGCGCGTACGGGCAGCTCTACCAGCGGCACGTCCGCGCTGCCTACAAGACGGCGCGGCAGTTCTCGCGCTCCGAGACCGAAACCGACGACCTCGTCTCCGAGGCCTTCGCCAACGTCCTCGACAGCCTCAACACAGGCGGCGGACCCACCACCGCGTTCCGCGCGTACCTGCTGACGACGCTGCGGAACCTCGCCTACGACCGCTCCCGTTCCGCCAAGAAGGTCCAGCTCGTCGAGGACGTCCAGACCTTGGCCTGCCACGACTCGGTGGATCCTGTCGAGAACTCAGCGGTGGACGCGGCGGAGCGCTCGCTCGCGGCGAAGGCCTTCTCCCGCCTACCGGCGAACTGGCAGAAGGTCCTCTGGCACACCGAGATCAAAGGCCGAACCCCCGCCGAAGCCGCCCCGCTGCTCGGCCTGCGCCCCAATGCCGTGTCCTCGCTGTCCTACCGCGCACGGGAAGGCCTGCGCCGCGAGTACCTGAACGCGCACCTGGCAGAGGTGTCCGACCAGCGCTGCCGAACGGTGATCGACCGCCTGGGTGGCTGGGCCCGCAACGCGCTGTCGAAGCGCGACGAGCTCATCGTCCAATCCCACCTGCACGACTGCGAGCGCTGCCGCGCCCTGGCCAACGAAGTCGCCGAGGTCAACAGTGGCATCCGCGCGATCATCGAGCCCCTGGGCTTGGACGACAACATCCGCCCTTTCAGCGCGAAGCCCCAGAACCTCCCGCCCTGGCTACTCCTCCTGCTCAGCGCCCTGGTCCTAGCAATCGCGATGGCCTTCGCCTGGTCCAACCCAACATCCCCCAGCAGCAGCACCGCCCGAGGCCTCAGCCAGGAAAGAGGTCAATTTCGCGAGAAATTGACCGTCACCCGGGTCCAAATGACAGCGGCGCGAAGCGCCACCTTGGGGGCCGGCGGTCAGGCGAAGGGCTGGCCCAATTTCTCGCGAAATTGACCACTTGTCGCCCAACCGAGCGACGCAGCGCCAGGAGGCTCCCAAATTTAGGGAAATTTGGGACGGCCCACGTCGAGTCAGGACTCCGCGCGCCGCTCAGCAACCCGCGCCAGGAAGGCCGACCAAGACGACGCCGGGAACGCCAGCACCGGGCCGTCAGGATCCTTGGAGTCCCGCACAGCCACCGCAGGCCCAGCGAACATGTAGAGCACGTCCTGATCCTCTGGTTCAGGAAAGCTGAGGAGCGTGAACGCGCCGCCCACTCCCAGGTGCGGACCGGCTTCCTGCCGATCACGGTGAGTTCGGCCTGATCATCCTCGACCACGCGCAGCATGTGCTTCAGTTGCTTGCGCATCACATCCGGCCCACCAACCGGACGTCCCAGCATGACCTCGTCCAGCACAGCGATCAGCCGCAACGGCTGCTCGACGTCGCAGGGTCGCGAAGAACTCCTGCACGTCGCGGACATAGAGGTCCGGTTGTTCCATCGCTGGGAAGGTTCCGCCGCGGTCGTACTCCGTCCAGCGGACGATGTTGTTGAGGCGCTCCGCGAATGGGCGCACCGGCGCGAGGACGTCCTTCGGGAACACCGCCACTCCGTGCGGGACCGTTCCCTTGCTCAGCTGCTCCATCACGCCTTCCTCCTCCGCCTTCTCGGAGTTGTCCGGAGTCTCCACAAAGGACCGTGCCGCCGAGCACGCCGTGTTGGTGAGCCAGTAGAGCATCACCGTGGTCAGAATCCGGTCGCGGTCGATGGCGTCCTCCGGGGTGTCCTCGCAGTCGGTCCATTCCTTGAGCACCCCGACGATCCAGCCCAGCAGCCCCACCGGGGAATCGGCCAGCGAGTACGCCAGCGCCTGCGGTTTCGTCGACTGGATCAGCTTGTAGCCGTACAGCTCGTCGGTGTAGCGCTGCCACCTGCCCATCCGCGCGTGGTCGACGTCGGTCAGCTCCGCCATCTCGTTCGGGTCACCGGTCGGGAAGGTGATCATGCCGTTGGTGTGCAGTCCGATCACGCGGTCCGGTTCGTTGATCGCCACCGTGCGCGAGATCCACGTGCCCCAGTCGCCGCCCTGCAAGCCGTACCGCTCGTAGCCGAGGCGGCTCATCAGCTCCGCCCAAGCCCGCGCGATTCGCTCGGCACCCCAACCCACCGAGGTCGTCGGACCGGACAGCCCGTACCCCGGCAGCGACGGGATGACCAGGTGGAACCCGGCCTCGGTGAGCGGTTCGACGACGTCCAGGTACTCCGCGACCGAGCTCGGCCAGCCGTGCGTGATGAGCAGCGGAAGCGCGTCCGGCCGCGACGAGCGGACGTGCAGGAAGTGAATGTTCGCTCCGTCGATCTCGGTCGTGAACTGCGGGAATGCGTTCAGCCGCGCTTCCTGCGCGCGCCAGTCGTAGTCATCGCGCCAGTACTCCACCAGCTCCCGCAGGTAGTCCAGCGGCGGGCCGTAGCTCCAGCCGAGGCCGGGCACCTCGTCGGGCCAGCGGACGCGGGCCAGGCGTTCCCGCAGGTCGCCGAGGTCCTGCTGCGGGGTTTCGAGCCGGTGCGGGGTGATGTCGGGAGAGGCCATGCACGCTCCTTCGTACGTTGTACGGTAACTAATACGCGCAAGCAGCCCGAGTTGTTCCCGAACCCGGCGAAAAAAGTCGAGGGGCGCCCCGAACGGGACGCCCCTCGACGAATGCCTTTGCTCTTGTCAGAACGAGCTTGGAAACAGGCTTTGTCAGCTGCCCATTTCCTCCAGGGAGCGGCCGTTGGTCTCCTTCAGGTACTTCACCACGAAGACCACCGAGATCAGCGCGAACCCGGCGTAGATGAAGTACGTGACCGGCAGGTTCCAGTCCCGCATGCTCGGGAAGCTCACCGTCACCAGCCAGTTGGCGATCCAGTTCGTCGCTGTGCTCAGGGCCAACGCGGCGGCGCGGATGCGCGTCGGGAACATCTCGCCCAGCAGCACCCACATCACCACGCCCCACGACGCGGCGAAGAACAGCACGAACGCGCTCGCCGAGATCAGCGCGACAACGCCCCACTCGTACGGCAGCTGCGCGTCCTCGCCGACGACCTGGGCGAAGCTGAACGCCCAACCGGTCACCGCCAGCGACACAGCCATGCCCAGCGAACCGATCACCAGCAGCGGCTTGCGGCCGATCTTGTCAACCAGCGCGATGGCCACGAAGGTGCCGATGATGTTCACGATCGAGGTGAACAGGCTCAGCAGCAGGGAATTGCTCTCGTCGAAGCCGACCGAGTGCCACAGCGACGACGAGTAGTAGAAGATCACGTTGATGCCGACGAACTGCTGAAGCGCAGCGATCGCCATGCCGATCCACACGATCGGCAGCAGGCCGAGCTTGCCGCGCAGATCGCTCAACCGCGGCTTGCGCTCCCCGCCCAGCGCGGACTTGATCTCGGCGACCTTCTCGTCCGGGTCACCCGGGTCGACCTGCGCCAACACCTCGCGCGCCCGGTCGATCTTGCCGACGGCCACCAGGTAGCGCGGCGACTCCGGGATCGTCGAGGCGACCACCAGGTAGATCACCGCGGGCACCAGAGCGGCGGCGAGCATCCACTGCCAGGCCTGCAACGGCCCGAGCATCCCGGACGCGCTACCACCCGCGGCCTGCGCCAAGGCGTAGTTCACCAGCTGCGAGATCGCGATACCGAGCACGATCGCCAACTGCTGCAACGAGCCCAACCGCCCGCGATAGGCGGCGGGTGCCACCTCGGCGATGTAAGCCGGCGCGATCACCGAAGCGATACCGACCGCGACACCGCCGACGACCCGCCAGAGCGCCAGGTCCCAGATCGCGAACGGCAGAGCCGAACCGACGGCGCTGATGATGAACAGGATCGCGGCCATCTGCATGACCCGGATCCGGCCGACCCTGTCGGCCAACCCGCCGGCAACCCCGGCGCCGACGGCAGAGCCGAGCAGCGCGGAGGAAACGGTCAGGCCGGTCAGCGCAGGGCCGACGTTGAAGTGCTGCTGGATGGCATCCACGCCGCCGTTGATCACCGAAGTGTCGTAGCCGAAGAGGAATCCGCCGAGCGCGGCAGCTCCGGCGATCATCACCACGCGCCCGAGGTGCTCGGTGGCAGCGCCCGAGGCACGCGATTGCAATGCGGACATCGAGTACTCCTGCTGCCCGCACGTCGACCGCTCCGTTGCGAATCGTTCCAGAACGCCGGGCGGGGGGATCGTAAGTTCTGAACCCCCAACTTGCTTATTCGATTCAGGGTGAAGTAGCTCACCGTCATCAAAAATGCAGGATTCCTCGGTGATCTATGCCACCAACAGGCAAAACAGGATCAAACTCGGCTACGGAGAGTCACCGCTTGGTTTCGGCACGCTTGAAGTTCAGGTGCGCCCGCGACGGCGTCGGACCCCGCTGGCCCTGGTACCGCGAGCCGGCCTCCTTCGACCCGTACGGGAAGTCGGCAGGACTCGACAGGCGGAACAAGCACAGCTGCCCGATCTTCATCCCCGGCCACAACGTGATCGGCAGATTCGCCACGTTCGACAGCTCCAGGGTGATGTGCCCCGAGAACCCGGGGTCGATGAACCCCGCGGTGGAATGCGTCAGCAAGCCCAGTCGCCCCAGCGACGACTTGCCCTCCAGGCGACCGGCCAGATCGTCCGGCAGCCGCACGGCCTCGAACGTCGACCCGAGCACGAACTCACCCGGATGCAACACGAACGGGTCGTCGTCGGGCGTCTCCACCAGTGACGTCAGCTCGTCCTGCTGCTTGGACGGATCGATGTGCGTGTACCGGGTGTTGTCGAAGACCCGGAAAAATCGGTCCAACCGCACGTCGATGCTCGACGGCTGGATCATCGTGGCGTCGAACGGATCAAGTTCGAGACGGCCCTCGTCGAGCTCTTTGCGCAGGTCCCGGTCACTCAGCAACACACCCACAGCGTATCGGGAGCCCACCTGCGATCTTCGCACCCCACCGTGTTAGGCTGTGCACGCCTCGAACAAGGGGTAACGCGGATGTAGTTCAATGGTAGAACATCAGCTTCCCAAGCTGAGAACGCGGGTTCGATTCCCGTCATCCGCTCGGAGCTGGGAGTCGTGTGCTTGCGGAGAACGCAAGCCGCGGCTCCTTCGCCATTTTATTGGGGGGTTCGAACCCCCCAAGCCCCCCACGGTGCGGGGGTTGCGTATCGCTTGCTCCTTGCGCTGGGTGGTGTACCCGGCCTGCTTACCCACCAGCTTTTCGTGGCTTCGTGGCTCTGCGGGTTGGTTGTTGCTCGTGCTTTCGCACTCGCACTTGCTGGGTTTGTCGGCTTTACTCGCCGGAGTTCGTGGTGGCCTGTTCCGTGATGATGTCTAGGTGGCCTAGGTGGCGGGCGTATTCCTGGAGTAGGTGGAAGAGGATTCGTTCCAGGGTTGCCGGGTCTTGGCCCCGCCAGCGGGGGCCTGGTTGGCCTGGTTTCGAGAGGTTCGTGTTCTCGATGACCGTGGTGGTGTGGCGGCCTTGTGTGTGTAGGTTTTGCAGGAGTTCTTCTTTGGTTTCTGATGGTTCTACGTGCCAGCGGTCGTCTTTCCTGTCGCCCCAGGGGTTTTCGACGTTTTGGCCTTGGAATCCCCATTCGATCCAGCGGAGTTCCACGTAGGTCAGGTGCTTCACCAGTTCCAGCGGGGTCCAGTTCGACGGCACTCGGCTGTTGCGGAGTTCGTGGTCGGGTAGACCTTGGACCTTGTCGATCACCCGGGAGCGGAAGAAGTCGAGGTAGTTGGTGAAGACCTCGGCTCGGGATGCCGCTGGGGTTGTTGGTTCTGGGAACGGCATCGTCATCTGGTCAGCTCCTGGGGTTCGTGCGCGGGCGTGCGGTTGGGTTTCCAAATTTCCCTAAAGTTGGGAATCTTGGCGCGGCGGCGTCACAGGAGGCGGGTGCCGTTGGGGACCGGGTGGGCGAAGTCGGCCAGGACCACGTTGCCGTTTTCGTCGTGGGCTCCGGTTACCAGGACTTCTGACTTCACTCCTGCGATGCGCTTCGGGGCAAAGTTGCAGACGCACAAGACCTGGCGGCCTTGGAGGTCTTCCGGTTCGTAGTGGTCGGTGATCTGGGCGCTGGACGCCTTCATGCCGAGTTCTTCGCCGAGGTCGACTTTCAGCACGTAGGCGGGTTTTCGGGCCTTCTCGTTGGGCTTGGCTTCCACGATCGTGCCCACCCGCAGCTCGACCTTCTCGAAGTCGGCCCACTCGATCTCCTGCACCCGGCACCTTCCTGCTCAGAACTGCTGTTGCAGCACCCTATTCGGTGGCTGAGGTTAGAGCAGGTACTCGCAGTCCTTGCAGCGGCGGTGGGCCTTGAGCTCTAGGGTCGCGGCAGTCGTCGGGTGTGTTCGCACTGGCCCAGCGGGAGTTCGCGCCGCTCGCACCTGGGCTCGTTCGGCATGCGCTCATGTTGCCCGACGACCGCCGCATTCTGGCCCCGAATCCGGAGATTCCGCAGATCAGAGGTCGAAGACGACTCCGGTTTCGTTCTGGAGGACGCAGGCGTTGGGGTAGGTCTTGGTGTAGCTGACCACGTTTCCCCGCCACTTGCCCTCGAGCTTCGCCGTGACCGGCAGGTACTCCAGGGTGCACGCGCGGGCCAGCTTCGCGTTCATCTCGCGGAAGTCTCCCTGGACCGGTTCGAGGTCGCCGCACGCCTTTTCGGCGAACTTGTGGGAGCCGCCCGCCGGGTGGCATTCCAGGACCGCCGTGCGCTGGACCGAAGAGCCTTCGGTGTTCAGCGAGAGTTGGAGGACGCTGGGCAGATCGGTCTGCGCCGGGGCCGTTGTCGCGGAAACGACCGCGGTTCCGACGATCAGCGCGGAACCGAGCAGAACGCGGCGGGCCAGCTTCACCAACACGGTTACTCCACCTTCCAATCGATGCATCGATGCACGAGGAGAATCCCGATACTTCTCTCGGGACGGGCCGCGGTTGAGCCCCCGCGGCAGAGGGAAACGCGGAGGACATTACTGGACGACTTGGCGTAATAACGACTAGCCCAAAAGGGTCAGATTCCGATTCGCGCTTCGCATTTCGAGTCACGCGCCGTGTCAGCGAACGCCGGAAACTCGGCGCAGTCACGTTCTCGCGCCCAGACTCGTCCCCATGACGAACACCTGATGGAAGGAAGAACCATGCGACTGGATCTCAGCAAGACCGCCCCCGAACCGTACGCGGGCTTCAGCCAGGCCGACACGGCGATCCGGCAGGGGCCGTTGGACGAAACGGTGCGCGAGCTGGTCAAGATCCGGGTGTCGCAGATCAACGGCTGCGTGTTCTGCGTCGACATGCACAGCCGGGAAGCGCTGCGGATCGGCGAGGACCAGCACCGCCTGCTCCAGCTGCCGGTGTGGCAGGAGTCGGAACTGTTCGACGAACGGGAGCGGGCCGCACTCGCCTATGCCGAGACCGCGACCCGGCGCGAGCGCGTCACCGACGAGCTGTGGGACGCGCTGCGCGAGGCGTTCCCGGACGAGGCGGAGCTCGGGCACCTCGTCACGCAGGTTTCGCTGATCAACGCCCTGAACCTGCTCGGGGTGCCGCTGGAGATGAAGCCGCCGCGCCGATGACCTCGTGAGGGGCGGTGAACGCGACCCGGTGTCACTCGGTGATCAGATCCTCGCGGATCGGTTGGTCGGCACCGACGGTTTCGAACAGTTCGCTGGCCTTCTCCTTGTCCCAACGGGTCGCGGTGACGTCGGTGACCGGGACCGTCGTGGTCACCACTCCGCCCGAGGAGATGCCGCGCATCGCCCAGGCCAGCGACAGCAGGTCACCCGTGCCGTCCGAGTCCAGCATCGTCAGCGCGTTCGCACCTTGGTCGGCCAGGCTGTAGGTCTTGAACGGGTTGATGAGGGTGCTGAAGCTCGAGGCCTCCTGGACCAGCGCGCCGATGAACTTGCGCTGGTTGACCACCCGGTCGAGGTCCGATCGCGGGGTCGCGTCGCTGTAGCGCATGCGGACGAACGTCAGCGCCTTCTCACCGTCCAGGGTCTGGCAGCCGGCCGGCAGCGTCTGGCCGGTCTTCGTGTCGTGCATCTCCTGGTCCAGGCACATCTCCACACCGCCGACGGCGTCGACCATCCCGGCGAAGCCGCCGAAACCGACCTCGGCGTAGTGGTCGATGCGCAGGCCGGTCGCCTGCTCCACGGTCTGCGCCAGCAGCTCCGGACCACCGATGGCGAAGGCTGCGTTGATCTTCGTCCGCCCCTGGCCCGGTACCGGAACCTCGGAGTCGCGCGGGATGCTGATCAGCGTCGACGGCGTGTCGTTGTCCGGCACGTGCGCGATCATGATCGTGTCCGTGCGCTGCCCGTCGGCGTCACCGACGTGCAGGCTCTCCGCCGTGTCCGGGTCCAGACCTTCGCGGCTGTCCGAGCCGACGACCAGCCAGTTCGTGCCCGAACCCGCCGCCGGCCGACCGGAGTAGTCGGGGAAGGCGCTGATCCGGTTGATCGACGAATCGACGCGGAACCAGAGCCACCCCCCCGAACACCAGCGGGAACAGGACCAGCGCGAGCAGCACCAGGCCCAGCACGCGACGTCCACGCCGCCGCGGCGCAGGCCTGTGCCCGTAAGCCGGTCGCGGCGCGTTCCAGTCGTTCCGCATCTGTTGGGTGTTCATACCCATCCAGACGTCCTACGGCACCTTCGGTTGCCACCCGTCCAGAAAAAGGGGACGCGCCGCTGTCCTCAGCCGTCACCGAACCCGCTTGCCTGAACACCGTACGCACCAGCTACGACGCGTTGGCCGAGGAGTACGCCGCCCACTCCAAGACGGAGCTCAACGCGAAACCGCTTGGGCGCGCGATGCTCTCCGCCTTCGCCCAAATCGTGCGCGCGACCGGCGACCCGGTCGCCGACATCGGCTGCGGCACCGGCGACGGCACCGCCCTCCTGCGCCAAGCCGGCTTCACCGTGACGCCCCGCCTGGAACGCGAAGCGGACGCAACCAAACGCACCCCGCACATCCTCGCCCGGCGGCCGTGACGCCTGTGGTGGTCAATTTCGCGAGAAATTGACCACCCGGGTGACGGTCAATTTCTCGCGAAATTGGCACATTGTCCCTCGCCACGGCGACCTTTGGTCTACTGTGGACTCAGCTCCAGAGGGCGGTGCTGTGGTTGGCGATCAGGTCGGTGATGCGGGACAGCGCCTCAGCGGCTGGCTGGGGGTTCAGGCGTTGGCCGTCGCGCAGGCGGAGCGAAACCTGGTCCTCCGCAGCCTCTTTCGCTCCGATGATCGCCTGGTAGGGAACCAGGCGCGCGTCGCGGATGCGGGCGCCGAGGCTGCCGCTGGCTGAGACCTCCGCGCGGAGGCCGAGTTCCAGGCACTGCTGCGCGAGACGTTCCGCCTGCGGCAGCTCGGCGTCGGAGATCGGCAGCACCACGAGCTGGGTCGGTGCCAGCCAGGCCGGGAAAGCTCCGCCGTGCAGCTCGATGAGGTGCGCGACGGCCCTTTCCGCGCTGCCGATGATGCTGCGGTGCACCATGACCGGCCGGTGCTTGGCTCCGTCCGCACCGATGTAGTGCAGGTCGAACTGCTCGGGCTGGTGGAAGTCGACCTGCACGGTGGACAGGGTCGATTCACGCCCAGCGCTGTCGGCGACCTGCACGTCGATCTTCGGGCCGTAGAACGCCGCCTCACCCTCGACGGCTTCGTACTCCAGTCCGCTGCGCTCCAAGACTTCGGTCAGCAACTCCGCCGCCCGCTGCCACTTCTCCGGCGCAGCAACGCACTTCCCGCCTGCACCAGCCAGCGAAAGCCGATACCGAGCAGGCCGGATTCCCATTGCGACATAAGCATTCCGGATCAACTCCAGCGCGGCGGACGCCTCGTCGGCGACCTGCTCCAAGGTGCAGAAGATGTGCGCGTCGTTGAGCTGAATCGCCCGCACCCGGGTCAAACCACCGAGCACGCCGGACAGCTCCGAGCGGTACATGCCGCCCAACTCCGCCAGCCGCAGCGGAAGCTCCCGATAGCTGTGGGAGCGGGACCGGTAGATCACCGCGTGGTGCGGGCACAGGCTCGGCCGCAGCACGACCTGCTCACCACCGAGATCCATCGGCGGGAACATGTCGTCGCGGTAGTGCGCCCAGTGCCCGGAGATCTCGTACAGCTCGCGTTTGCCCAGCACAGGCGAGTAGACGTGCCGATATCCCGCCCGCCGCTCGGCTTCGCGGATGTACTCCTCCAGGGTGTGCCGCACGACAGCGCCGTCGGGCAGCCAGTACGGCAGACCCGCGCCGATCAGCGGATCGGTGTCGAACAATCCCAACTCGCGGCCGAGTTTGCGGTGGTCGTGCATGGTGGTCTCCTCACCGGTGATGAGGCGGGTGACCACACGACGAAGCTCCGGGGCACCCGCCCCGGAGCTTCGCGAGAACAGCAGTCAGCGCGCCGGGACGTCGTCCGGCGTCGTAGTCAGACCAGCGCGCTTCACGCCACCAACGCTAGCACTCGTGAGTGGCGATGGTCGCCGCTGAGGCTCCGAGCGCGTCCGCGGTGGGGACGACGAGACCGAACAGGTCGGTGATCGCGGTCAACCAGGCCTGCTGGAGCGCAGCGGAAGGCACAGCGGTGCCATCCGGAGCCGACAGGGACCGGGTGGCCCTGGCCTCGGCGACCACACTGGATTTCCAACGAAGGGGTCAGCGTCCTCCCCGATGTGGCTGCCATGGTCAACCTGTCCGCTGATGGACCGGCAGTCTCCATCCTGGCTCTCGGCGGCTGACCGCTCGCCCTCGCCGCACCCCACGGGCAGGAGCTTGAGTGGCTGGACACAGCCTGATCAGTTCGACCGATTCCAGTCGATCACTACACGATCGCGTGGCGATCTATCCCCGCCACACCTCGCGTCTCAATTCGATGGCGGATCCGCCATCGGTCCGCCATTCAAATCAAGAATCCACGATCAGCCGTGAGGCCCTGCTGCAGGGTCTCATCGGGCGTGACATGTCGATCTTGCGTGCCCTTGGGGGTTCTCGGTTGTCTCACCGTGATGTCACCCAAGAGCAGTCTCAGTTTCGCGGCATTTCCTCAGCGGTCCGGTGAGTTCTGGCGCGGTGCGGCGTGGGTGGGGACCGTTACCGCGCGAAAGGGTCGACGCCGGTGAGATCGACGCTGGCGGTCCACAGGCGAGTGGCCAGCGCGGTGTCGGCCAGTACTCCCCGCACCGGCTCGAGCCGAGGTTCACCACGAAGTCCGAACATCCGCGGGCCCCACAACTGCCCGCCCCGGACGGCTGGATCGAGGACCGCTCGGACCGCTGGCCATGCGGCCGTGTCCTTGCCCTGCAGGAGGACGCCAGCGGGCAGGCCGCGCAGGCGTTGGCCTCTGGTCCGGATGTGGACCGGCGGGCGGGACGAGGTGATCGAATCCAGCGCGCCGCCGGGGTGGTTCACCACGCTCATGACCGTGCCTCCCGCGGCCCGCAGACGGCGGTCGAGTTCGAAGCCGAACAGCATTTGCGCCAGCTTCGACCGGCCGTAGGTGCCCTTCGGCCGGTATCCGCGGGTGACCTGGAGGTCGGCAAGGTCCAACCGCGCCGATTTCGCCACGAAGCTACCCGTGGTAACGACCCGGCCGGCGGGGGCCGCGGACAGCAGCGGCGCCAGCCATCCGGTCAACGCGAAGTGCCCCAGGTGGTTGGTGGCGAACATCAGCTCGTGGCCGTCGCGGGTTTCGCACCGTCGCGGGTGGTCGAGCAACACGCCGGCGTTGCACACGACCGCGTCGAGGCATTCCAGCTCCAGCGCATCCACCGAAGATTTGAGCGTGGCCAGATCGGCCAGGTCCAAGGGGAGGTGACGCACCCGCGCCTCGGGGACGCGGGTCCGGATCGCGGTCATGGCGGCCGTGGCCTTGGCGGCGTCCCGGCTACCCAGGATGACGGTGGCACCGGTGCCGGCGAGTTGTTCGGCGACGAAGTAGCCGATACCCGCGTTGCCGCCGGTAACCAGGAAGTTCTTGCCCTCGGCCGATGGGAGTCGATGAACGTCCCAGTGCTGCCCTGCGGTCAGAAACGACATGTCGGCTCCCGTGAGTTGGCAGTCGGACGGAAGCGCTCGGCTCCCGGATCAATAGTCGAAGTGACTTCGATTATGCATGGATTTCGAATTCAGAGCGACTTTGCCTGGCTGATACCCTGGCGCCATGGCAGAGACGGAGACACGGACACCGGGGCGGCGTGAGCGCAAGAAGGCCGCCACCCGCCAGGCCCTGGCTGCCGCGGCCCGGCGACTGTTCCTGGAGCGGGGGTTCGACGAAGTCACCGTCGCCGAGATCGCCGACGCCGCGGACACTGCGGTCTCCACGCTGTTCGCGCACTTTCCCGGCGGAAAGGAGGCACTGGTCCTCGGCGACGGCGACGAGCGCGAGCAGGCCCTGACAGCCGCGGTGCGACAACGCCCGGCCGGGGTTTCTGTGCTGCAGGCCCTGCGGGACTTTCTCGCCACACGGGGTCCGTTCGACCCCGATCCTTCCCCGGAGGCGCGCAGGATCGCAGCACTCGTGATCGCCACACCGGCTCTACGGGCCTACGCCAGGGCGCTGTGGACCAGCTGCGGAACCGCACTCGCCCGAGCCATCGCTGAGCAGACCGGCCGTGACGCCGACGACTTGTCCCTCCGCCTGCTCGCCCGCTACGTCCTGGAAATCCCCGATCTCGCCGGAACGGAACCGGACCCAACCGCCGCCTTGGACACCGCTTTCGCCCACCTCCAGCGCGGCTGGCCCGACCTGTAACTCAACCGCTCATCGGCTACAGCGGACGTTTTGCGGCAGGAGTCCGCGCTTCCACACGAATGACCCGATCTCACAAGCCGCTGCACAAGCGCAGCCGAGATGCAGCCTCATGCGAGAAAGTGCAGCGGAAAATGAGGCCCTTGCAGGGTCTCAGATCGCGTGACATGTTGATCTTCGCTGGCCAGGGGATCTTTCAGTTGTCTCACGGGATGCAATGCGGCTGGAATCTCAGTTCCGTGGCATTTCTTCAGTTTTGGTGAGGTTGCGTCGTCTCAATGCGTCAGCGCCGAGCTGGCGCCACGCGCGGCGCTAGTCCGGCCCCTTGGCCGCGCGTCAGCTTGAGATGCGGGCTTCGATGCCGTCGAGGAGGAAATCGAGGCCGCTCCGGAAGGTTTGGTCGGCGTCCAGATGGGGGCCATCGTGGACGACCGTGGCCAGCGCGGGGAATCGGCCGGTGGCGAAGGTCCGCTGCAGATAAGGCCCGAAGGTGGCCTGCCACTGCTTCTGGTCCATCCCGGAGACCCGCTCGGCGCGCCGCTCGGTGATCTCCCGGCGTACCGCGCCGATCACGTACGCATTGACCGCGGCGACCGCCGGCACGACAGTCTCCAGGTCGACGCCGCCCATCGCGGCCAGCACGGCCTCTCCGCTGGCCAGCGTGTTCGGTCCGAGCTGGGGCCGCCCACCGATCAGGTCGGCGAGCCATTCGTGCTGGTGGGCGGCCTGCCGGGTGGCTTCGGCAAGGGAACGCAGCACCTCTCGCCAACCGTCCCCGGTCGGCCGGATCTCGACGTGGACCGCATCGACCATCAGGTCGAGCAACTCCTCCTTGGTGGCGATGTAGCCGTACAGCCGCATCGGTCCGACGTCCAGCGCCGCGGCGACCTTGCGCAGTGACACCGCGTCCAGGCCGTCCGCATCGGCGAGTTGGATCGCCGCTTGGACGATCCGCTCCCGGCTCAGCGGGGCCGGCATCGGTCGATCCGGCGGCTCCGGCCGCTCCCACACCAACATGCCGACGACAATACAGCGTTGGACGCGATACAGTGTATTGATTGATACGGTGAATCGAGGTAACCATGACCATCGCCATTGTCGGAGCCGGCTTGGGCGGCCTGACCCTTGCCCGTGTGCTGCACGTGAACGGCATTGACGCCGTCGTGTACGAACGTGAAACGTCGCGCGACGCGCGCGATCAGGGCGGCATGCTCGACATCCACTCCGGCCAGCGGGCGCTGCGCGAGGCCGGTCTGATCGACCAGTTCTACGCGATTGCCCGTGGTGAAGGCCAGGACATGCGGCTTCTCGAGCCGGACGGCACCCTGCTGCTGCAGGAGGACACACCCGAGGGCGCCCCGCTTGAGCGACCCGAAGTCGACCGTGCCGATCTGCGTAACCTGCTGCTGGACTCGCTTCCTGAACACACGGTGCGCTGGGGGCACGCGTTCGAATCCGCCGACAACGGCGTGCTGCACTTCGCCGACGGCAGCAGTGCGACGTATGACCTGCTGGTCGGCGCCGACGGCGCGAACTCCCGGGTCCGCGCACTGCTCACCGACGCTCGACCAGCGCACACCGGCCACAACGCCGTCGAACTCGGTATTCCCGACATCGACCACACCCACCCCGACCTCGCGGCGATGGTCGGCCGCGGCAATTACTGGGTGCTCGGCAACGGACAATCCCTGGCAGCGCAACGCAACGGCGACGGCCGCGTACGCATCGGCCTCAACTTCTACAACACCGCCGAGGACTGGTTCGCCACCAGCGGCATCCCGTTCGACGACCCCGCCGCCGCCCGGGCGCGGCTGATTGACCTGTTTGCCGGCTGGGACGCACGGTTCACCGCACTGATCGCAGCCTGCGACGACACGGTCCAGCCACGGTCGATCACCACTCTCCCGGTCGGCCTGACCTGGCCATCGACGCCAGGTGTCACGCTGCTCGGCGATGCCGCGCACCTGATGCCGCCGGTGGGGGAGGGCGCCAACATGGCGCTGCTCGACGGAGCTCTGCTCGGCCTCGCTCTGGCCTCGCACCCGAACGACTGTCCGTCCGCCGTCAAAGAATACGAACGCGAGATGTTCGAGCGCACCAGCACCGTCGGCCGGCAGTCCGCCCAGGTGCAGGAACTCCTGACGTTGCCGGACGCGAGCCAGAGAATGCTCGCATTCTTCCGACCTGGCTGAATGTAGCCGAATACGACAAGGCAATCGGCCGCCCAGCCAGCGCGATCACCCGCAGTTCGGGTCCCTCGGTCGTCTCACCGACATTGGTCGAGAGTGGCCAGGATTGGCAGTACTTCTCGGGTGAATTTCTCGCCGGCAGGCGTCAACCTGATGCCCTGAATCGCAGAGGCGACCACCGGCGGGCAAGCGCAGGTGACAGTCCGCATGATCGCCTCCCGTACCCAGCTCAACGACAGCCTCGTGAGGCTCGTGACCCAGCGCCTTGTTAACGCCGAGCTCCGGATGGCCAATTGGCCATCCGGAGGCCATTAGAACTGAGAATTGGCCATGGAAATTCGATGACATGTTGATCTTGTGTGACCTGGGCTTTCTCAGTTGTCTCACCGCGTTGTCACCATGATCAGTCTCAGACTCGTGGCATTTCCTCAGCGTCGATCGCCCGGCCGCTGATAGGGCCGGTCAGCGGGCGAGCCTTGCACGGGCCTCGTCGGTAAGCGGGGTGAAGAAGTTGACCAGGTTGCCGTCGGGGTCGCGGAACAGCAGGGAGCGGTTTCCCCACGGCATCGTGGTCGGCTTCTGCACGATCTCGGGGGCAACAGCCAGGCTCGTCAGCCGTTCGTACTCCCGGTCGGCGTCCTCGACGAGGAACTCGAGGATCGCGGTCCGGTTCGACTCGGGCACGGCCGCCCCGGCACTGAACAGCGCCATCGTCTCGGCACTGCCGATGGCCAACGTGCACGACGGGCCTACGAGCTCGGCGAACTGCTCGGCGGGCCGCCGGGCATTGAGGCCGGTCACCTGCTCGTAGAACTCGACAAGACGGGCGACGTCGTTGGTGATGACGCGGACAGAGACAAGCTGCACGGTGGATCCTTTCTGCGCTGGAGAGCGGTTCTGACCCCCGTCCTCCGGGGGGACACCGAACACGCTAAAGGCAATAGTGGACAGGATCCGCCCGGTATTGGGAGGATCTTGTGCGTGACTCGGCCAATCGCCCGCGTACTGGCATTGCTGGAGATCCTCCAGCGCGGAGGTACCCGGACCGTCGCCGAGCTCGCCGAGCGACTCGACGTGGACGAGCGCACCGTCCGCCGCTACGTCGGTCACCTCCTCGACCTGGACATCCCGGTCCGCTCGGTGCGCGGGCGGCACGGCGGGTACCGCCTGTCCCCGGGCTATCGGATGCCTCCGCTGATGCTCACCGACGAGGAGGCACTCGCTGTCCTGCTCGGTCTGGTCGCGGGCCGGCGCGCCGGGTTGCTCAGCACCTCGGTCGCGGCCTCCGAGAGCGCGGTCGCGAAAGTCCGTCGAGTGCTGCCCGAAGCTCTTGGCCGCCGGCTCGACGCGCTGCTGGAGATCGCCGACTTCACCGCGCCCGCACGATCTGCGCTCACGGCGGAATCCGAGGTCCTGCTCACCGTCGCGGAGGCGGCGCGGGATCGTCGCCCGGTCGATCTTGGCTACATCGCCGGCCACGGCGGTGCCAGCGAACGCGTCGTCCATCCGTACGGGGTCGTGGCCCACTCCGGGCGGTGGTACCTGACCGGCTTCGACTCCGCCAGCGGGCAGGTGCGCACGTTCCGCGTCGACCGGATCACGACCGTCGAGATGCGCGCTGGAACGTTCGACGTACCAGTCGGATTCAACCCAGCCCAGCGGGTGCTGACCGCGATCGCCGAGACGCCGTACCAGCACGAGGTATCCGTGCGGATTCGATCGACGCCCGAACAGATCTGCTCCGTCTTCCCGCCGTCCGTCGCCAAACTGGAGGAGATCGATCCCGGCACTTCCTGGGTGCGGGCCCGGATACGGGCACAACGGCTCGAATGGGTACCACCCCTGCTCGCCGCGCTCGATCGGCCGTTCGTCGTCGAACAACCCGACGCCCTCCGCGACCTGGTGCGAGCACTGGCCAGCCGACTCGCCGGCCACGCCGACGCGCGACAGGGAGACTGATTACGCGCTGGCGCGGCTCAAGGGAGTGGCGAGATCAAACGTGAACTGCTGCTTCCACATCAGGTTCAGCAGAGCCGAACGCACCGACAGCCGCGGGTAGGCCGGTGCGGCTTTCAGGGCTTACTTCAGCGGGATTCCGTCTAGATCCGCCGCGTACAGTTCCTCCAGCAAACCCAGGTCAAACAGCCAGTCGCGGCGGTATCCGGCCAGGAAACGCACGTTCTCCAGCTCGGCCTGTGGAGGCTCGCTGAACACCTGGTATCGCCCCCCTTGACTCGACCAGTCGTCTGGTCCAGTCGAAGGTGACCGCGTTCTCCGGTCTGGTAACCCGATGACGAGGCTTGACATCGACCACGAGGGGAACGTCATCGGTGAAGAGCAGGAAGTCCGGGACATGCTTTCATTCCCGTCCGGAGAGCGTGGACTTCAGCAGAAATGGCTGCGCAACGATGCCACGCACCGACGTATCGAAGTCTGCGAGCAGAAGACGAGCGAGCTCCAGCCGTGACTTGTAGACGACGTAGTCCTTCTCCGTTGCAGCCCAGTACGTGCCTGAATAATGCTTCTGGCCTCGGTACCAGCGAAAAGTCCGCCATGGCACGGCAGTCCTCAGAGCGTCAGCGTCGATATCGCTCCACGGCGCCACGACCTCCGTCTCGTAGAGCGAAGACCGGAACGCGACCGACGCCGCGTTGGTCGTCGGTCGTCCTAACCGAAGCTTCTCCGAGCCATCGCCCACCACTTGATCGAGAGCCACGACCGACCATCGGCAGCACCACCACAGGCCATAAGGATCAGTTCGGTACTCCACCCGGACGGCCCAATCTCAGTCCAAACCGCACAAGTGCAATCGAGGTGCAGTCGAGAATGAGAAAGTGCAGCTGAATTTGAGAACCTACAGGCTGACCGGCTATTCCTGGGCCATGTCGACGAAGCGGCTGTAGTGGAGCTGGTGGGCGACGGTGACCGTGGCCGTCGGACCGGCTCGGTGCTTGGCCAGTACCAAGTCGGCCTCGCCCATGCGGGGGTCGTCCCGCTCGAAGGCGTCGGGGCGGTGGATCAGGATCACCATGTCCGCGTCCTGCTCCAGGGAGTTGTGCATGGAGATGCCGTTGGCGACGAAGTTGTGCGTTCCATCGACCGTGGCGTCGTAGACCGGCTGCTCACCGATACTGGTGATCTCGGCGATCTCGTCCCAGAAGACGTCGTTGGTCGCCAGCATCTCCATATCCGCGTCGTCCAGGACGGCAGCAACACGTGCCAACCGGGTTCGGCTCGGCGCGTGCTTCCACATGGTCGAACCGGAGAACTGGATGTTCATCTGCGCCGAGAAGTCCCGATGGGTCATCGAGCGCGTTGCCAGCAAACCACGGACACGCTCCCAGATTTCCTTCGGAACCGTGTCCCGGTTCGTGTTCCCCGAGATCGCGCGCAGCTTTTCAGCCGCGAACGCCGCTTGAACCGAACGAGCTCCGTGGATCCCAGCCTTGTCCAGGAACTGCAGCTGGTTCTCCGCACCGTAGATGAGGACGTGGTAGCAGTCCCGATAACCGGACTTCTTGGCGGTCTTGATCCGAGCGAAAACGCCGATGCGCAGCAACAGCCCGGTCAAGTCGTCAGCAAGCCGTCGGCTCGTCGTGGCGTAGTAGAGCCGCGCCTGACCGACCTTTTCGTCCCAGCGCACCGAACCGTCCGTGGCCCAGAGGTGCCGCAGGAACAACGCGATCTGGGCGGGGGGAAGCGAGAAGACACGCTCCGGGATGAACTTCTCAGGGCTGCGCAGCCCGAACAGCCCCATCTCGTCGAGCCAGGACGCGATCGGATTCCGCTTGCGATGGGTGAGGTGGTGCGGAGCGGGGAGTCGCAGCGTGGTCACCTTCGCCGCTGCGTACTCATCGCGAACAGCAGTGATGCCGAAGTGCTTCGCTGCTTCCGCCACGGCTCCGAGATTCGCCTCGTCCACGCTCGCGTAACGCAGCGATTGCCGCTTGACGAATGAGCCATCGCCGATCAGATGCGCGAGGAGCACGACCTCGGCCTCGGGCATCGGCTTGATGTCCATCGGTTCCGGCAACTGCCTCGGTACTGCGACCCGTGATCCCTCGGTCAGCTCGCCCAACGGCACCCAGCCGTCCACGGTGAGCATCGGGTGGTTCGCGGTCGCCTCGATCTCCCGGCCGGAGGCCAGCCTGATCTTGAAGGCTTCCTGGGTCCCGCTGGAGAAGACGTTAGTGATCGGGCGCGGCACCAGCCGCATCCGGTCATCGAGCGACCAAACGATCGGCCGCTCACCAGTCCGCATCAACTCAGCGAAGGTGACCTCGGATCCGGTGTCCGCACGCAACAGCCGGGTGCTGGCAGTGAGGCAGCCGGACTCGCGGAGGTCGGAGAGCTGCGGCTTCTTGTCCGTTCGCTGCTCGGGGCCTCGGTTGAGCTGGGAGATCGCGACCAGCGGCACTTCGAGTTCCTTGGCCAGCAGCTTGAGGTTTCGGGAGAACTCCGAGACCTCCTGCTGACGGGACTCGACGCGCTTGCCCGAGGTCATCAGCTGCAGGTAGTCCACGACGATGAGCTGGATGTCGTGGCGCTGCTTGAGCCGCCGTGCCTTCGCGCGGATCTCCATCATGGTGAGGTTCGGCGAGTCGTCGATGAAGATCGGCGCCTCGCTGATCTCGCTCATCCGCCGCGCCAACCGGGTCCAGTCGTCGTCGGTCATCCGGCCACCACGCATGTCGCCGAGCCGGATCCGGGCCTCGGCGGAGAGCATGCGCATGACGATCTCGGTGCGCCCCATCTCCAGCGAGAAGATGACGCTGGCCAGCCCGTGCTGCACCGACGCAGCCCGGCAAAAATCCAGTCCCAGGGTCGATTTGCCTACACCAGGACGCGCCGCGACGATGATCATCTGGCCTGCGTGGAGGCCGTTGGTGAGGGCGTCGAGGTCGACGAAGCCGGTGGGGATGCCCTGGGACTCCCCGCCTCGGGACGCGATCGCGTCGATCTCGTCCATCGTCGGCTGGAGGAGTTCCTCGAGGGCGTGGTAGTCCTCGCTGGCCCGGCGTTCCGTGACGTCGTAGATCGACGCCTGGGCGCGGTCCACGACCTCTTCGATCGCCGCGCCTTCGGAACCGTGGTAGCCGAGCTGGACGATGCGGGTGCCAGCCTCGACCAGACGGCGCAGGATCGCCTTCTCGGCGACGATCTCCGCGTAGTAGCCCGCGTTCGCCGCCGTGGGGACGGTGGCGATCAGCGTGTGCAAGTAGGGGGCGCCGCCGACCTTGAGAAGCTCCTGGCGGCGTTCCAGCTCCGCGGACACCGTGATCGCGTCCGCCGGCTCGCCGCGGCCGTAGAGGTCGAGGATGCAGTCGTAGATCGCCTGGTGCGCCGGGCGGTAGAAGTCGTTCGGGCTGAGCGCCTCGACCACGTCCGCGATCGCGTCCTTGCTCAGCATCATGCCGCCGAGCACGGACTGCTCCGCGGCCAGGTCTTGCGGGGGTTGCCGTTCGAAGGTGGTGCCCCCGGCCGGGCCGCTGCCACCGTCGTCCTCGAAGTAGGGGTCCTCGTGCTCCTCGGGAACCGCCACCTGACCCGGTCACCTCCTTCGCGCCAAGACCGTCGCGCGCGTTGGGCGCGTGGGCACGCGCGAAGCTAGATCACCCGCACAGAGCAGGCAACCCAGGCTGTGGACAAAACTCGGGACAACCTGTGGATAAGTTGCATCGAGCCTGGGGATAACTCACAGCAGCCTCCGGCAAAGCTGGGGACAACTTGGGGACAAGTCACCGGAGGTGACAACAATCCCCAGGTCAGAGGCTGCGCGTTGGCTGTGGAAGAAATCCGTGGAAAAGTCCGGGCGTGTCGTCAGCTCGGTGTGTCGGGATCGGCGGAACTTCGTCGTCGCCGTGACAGCCGGTGCACGCGCCGGACGAAGCACCGTCCACCCTTCACTCGAATGGCCGGGGTGGACGGTGCTTCGCGTTGTTCCGGTGTTACCGGGTCACTGCTCCTTGGTGACCTGGACGGCGACGTTGGCCGCCACGTCCGGGTGCAGCTGCACGTCGACGACGTGCTTGCCCAGCGACTTGATGTGGCCGCGCAGGCTGACCGAACGCTTGTCCAGGTTCGGGCCACCGGCCTTGCGGACCGCGGCGACGACGTCGCCGGGGGTGATCGAGCCGAACAGCTTGCCCTGCGCGGAAACCTTCGCGGTCAGGGTGACGCTGCCCAGGTTCTGCAGCAGCTGCTTCAGCTCGTGGGCGTGCTCCAGGTTCCGCACGCGGCGGCTCTCCTGGACGCGGCGGATCGTCTCGATCTGCTTCTGCGCGCCCTTGGTGCCCACGATGGCCAGGCCCTTGGGCAGCAGGTAGTTGCGCGCGTAGCCGTCCTTGACCTCGACGATGTCGCCGGACTCGCCCAGGTTGGACACGTCAGCGGTGAGGATGATCTTCACGACGTGACTCCTTTCCGGCTCAGCGAGCGGTCGAGGTGTAGGGCAGCAGCGCCATCTCGCGGGCGTTCTTCACCGCGATGGCGACGTCGCGCTGGTGCTGGCTGCAGTTGCCGGTCACGCGACGGGCACGGATCTTGCCGCGGTCGGAGATGTACTTCCGCAGCAGAGTCGTGTCCTTGTAGTCGATCTGCGCAGCCTTGTCCTTGCAGAAAACGCAGACCTTCTTCTTCGGCTTGCGCACGGGCGCCTTGGCCATCGGTCTTCCTCCTGAACGAAAACTTCGAGAGCGTTGTCGCCGCGTTTAGAACGGCGGCTCGTCGCTGAACCCACCGCCGGAACCGGCAGGTGGTGCGGAACCCCACGGGTCGTCGGCCGGCGGACCGGCCGGGCTGCCCCCGCCGCCGCTGAAACCGCTGCCGCCACGGCTGGCCTTGTTGACCTTGGCGGTGGCGTACTTGAGAGACGGACCGATCTCGTCGACCTCGAGCTCGACGACGGTGCGCTTCTCGCCCTCCTTCGTCTCGAAGGAGCGCTGGCGCAGTCGGCCCTGCACGACCACCCGCATGCCGCGGGTCAGCGACTCGGCCACGTTCTCCGCTGCCTGCCGCCAGATGTTGCAGCGCAGGAAGAGGGCTTCGCCGTCCTTCCACTCGCCGCTCTGGCGGTCGAAGGTCCGGGGCGTGGACGCGACGGTGAAGTTCGCGACCGCGGCACCCGACGGGGTGAAGCGCAGCTCCGGGTCGGCGGTCAGGTTGCCGACCACCGTGATTACCGTTTCACCAGCCATGACCTGGGGACTCCAGTCTGGTCGTTAGCGGTTCGGGCCGGATCAGGCGCTGGCCTGAGCCGCAGCAGCAGCCGCGGCACGAGCCTTGGCGGCACGCGCGGCCTTGCGGGGCTCGACGACCTTGCGCATGACCTTGGTCCGCAGGATCGACTCGTTGAGGTTCAGCTGCCGGTCCAGTTCCTTGATGGTGGCCGGCTCGCTGTTGAGGTCCAGGACGACGTAGATGCCCTCGGAGTTCTTCTCGATCTCGAAGGACAGACGACGACGGCCCCAGACGTCGACCTTCTCGACGGTGCCACCGTCGTTTCGGACGACGTTGAGGAAGTTCTCCAAGGACGGAGCGACGGTGCGCTCGTCCAGGCTCGGGTCCAGGATGACCATGAGCTCGTAATGACGCATGAAGACCATTCACCTCCTGTGGACTCACGGCCATGGACTTTCCATGGCAGGAGGGTCGTTCGCGTCGACGAACTGGACAAGGCTAGCAAGCCCCACCGACACCCAGCGCACGGGGCAACCCCCGAAGGCACTGGAACTCCGCCCCGCAGGGGCACCGGAACCCCAGCGGACGGGACAACCCGCAATGCACGGAACTCCGGCGAGATCAACTGAATTCCACAGTTTCAATTGAAACTGTAAATCCCACCCACGGCGGATCACAGTTTCAATTGAAACTGTGATTACTGGCGGCGGAGGACCCAGCTTCGGACCAGGGCCGCGGTGGCGACCGCGAGGGCGATGGAGGCGAGCAGGACCGGGACCGCCACGCGCTCGGTGACCTCGGTCGGCAGCGCCTCGGCCTTGCCCGCGGCGCGGACCTCGTCCTGCTGCTCGCGCGCCTGCTGCTGCTCCTGCGCGTGCTTGGCCTGCTGGACGAGGTCTCCGACGTTGGGCGTCATGCCGGGCGCCTTGCCGTAGCTGCCCTGCGCCCAGGTCAGCGCCGATCCCCGCAGGTCGGGCGGCAGGATGCTCATCGCGGTCGGCGCCCCGCCCGGCTGCGGGAGCGCGGGCGCCGGGTCCGGCGGGGGCAGCGCCTGGCGAGGGGCGGGCGGCGGTGTCTTGCCCGTCGTCGGGTCCGGCGGCGGCGCGGGTTTCTCCGATGACGACGGCGGGGGCGGCGGCTCTTCCTCGTTCTTCGGGACGCGCACGGTGACGGCATTGCCGAGGCTGACGAGGTTGGTGAAGTGCGTGCGCACCGAGTCGACCTTGTCCTCGGGCAGGCCGATCTCGGAGAGCCGCGATCCGGCGGCCTTGGCGATGTCCTTGCCCGAGTAGAAGGTGCTGCCCTCGGACGCGGTGCCGATCGGGATCGGGCTGAGCGCGGCGAAGCGCTTGGAGGCGTCCTTGGCGGGCCCGAAGGCCAGCGGTATGGCCAGCAGCACCGCTTCGCGGACCTTGAAGTCCATGGTGCTGGGCGCGACAGCGACCTGCTGGCCGGCTTCGGCGTCGACGATGGCCAGCGCCTTGTCGACGATCAGCATGTCCGCGGCCTGCGCGGTTCCGGCGCCGAGGAAGGTGCTGGCGGTCATCGCGAGGCCGACGATTCCGGCGGACAGGCCTCGGTTGCGGACCTTCGGCTTCATCAGCGGATTCGGCCGCCCCCGTGCACCCATAGCTCTCCTCCCCAGGATTTACGACTCGATGATCACTCTGCCAAATGTGAACCTCTCAGATGTGTACAACGTCTGAACACCGCCATTGGTGACGGCTCGGTTCGGTTTTCACGTCGTGGGATTCGGGCGGCGCGAACGATGCCGTCGGGCGGCCTAGACTTTCGGACATGCGTATCGGCGCCCACGTCCGCGATGACGACCCGTTGACCGCTGCGGAGGAGCGCGGTGCGGAGGTCGTGCAGTTCTTCCTGTCCGACCCGCAGGGTTGGAAGGCACCGAAGCCGCACCCGCAGGCCGAGCAGCTGCGCGACAGCGACTTGGCGGTGTTCGTCCACGCGCCGTACGTGATCAACGTGGCGTCGTTGAACAACCGGATCCGGATCCCGTCGCGCAAGGCGGTCGGTCAGCAGGCGAAGGCCGCGGCCGAGGTCGGTGCGCAGGGCCTGATCGTGCACGGCGGGCACGTGACCAAGGACGACGACCCGTCCGAAGGCTTCGCGAACTGGCGCAAGCTCTTCGAGCGGCAGGCCGCGGAGGGCGGCTTCGAGGTCCCCGTCCTGATCGAGAACACCGCCGGCGGCGCCAACGCGATGGCGCGCAAGTTCGATGCGCTGGCGCGCCTGTGGGACGCCGTCGGCGAGTTCGGCGCGGGCTTCTGCCTGGACACCTGCCACGCGCACGCCGCGGGTGAGGAGCTGCTGGACGTCGTGGACCGGGTCAAGGCGATCACCGGCCGCATCGACCTGGTGCACCTGAACGATTCGCGGGACGAGTTCGGTTCGTCCCGCGATCGGCACGCCAACATCGGCGCGGGCAACATCGATCCCGACCTCCTGGTCGCGGTCTGCGTCAGCGCCGGCGCCCCGGTGGTCGTCGAGACCCCGTCCGAGGGCCAGGCCGACGACATCGCTTTCCTGCGCGACAAGGTGCAGTGATCAGCTCCCGGTGAAGGGGTATCGAACGGAGGGATCGCCGATCAGCAGGACGGCTCGCGGGCTGACGGTCTCCGGTTTGGTGGCGCTGTGCGTGCTGACCGCGTTGTCGTTGGCGTTGGGGTACGCGAACAAGGCGCGCTGCACCGGTCCGGAGTTCGACGAGTGGGGGCGCTCGGAACCCGCGTACCAGGAGCGGGCTTACGGCGACGTCTGCTACTCCGACATCCAGAACCTGTGGATCGGCCGGGACATTGATCAGCACGTGTTCCCGTACGTGCACGGCGGGATCGAACCGGACGGGTCGCTGTACGGCGGGGTCGTCGAGTACCCGGTGCTGTCCGGGTTGTTGATGTGGGCCGGGGCGTACTTCGTCGACACCGATGCCGGGTTCTTGGCCGCGTCGGCGCTGTTGATGGCTCCGTTCGGGCTCGCGACCGCGTGGTGGTTGGGCCGGTTGAGCGGCTGGCGGGCGTTGTTGTGGGCGTTGTCGCCGCCGTTGGTGCTTTATGCGTTCCACAACTGGGACCTGCCGGTCGTGGCGTGCGCGGTCGCGGCCGTTTTCGTGGTGCACCGGTGGACGTCGGTGTCGTTGCGTCGGCGCGCGACGGTGGCCGCAGTGATCTTGGGGCTCGGGTTCGCGCTGAAGATCTACCCGGCGATGTTCGTGCTGCCGTTGGCGTTGTACGTGCTGACCAGCGGCAAGGAGCGCTGGGACGTGCGCGGTGCGCTGCAGGTCGTGGGCGCCTCGGTGGCTACGGCAGTGGTCGCGAACGTGCCGTTCATGATCGCCGGGTTCGGGGGTTGGCTGGCGTCGTTCGAGTTCCAGTCGCGGCGGCAGGTCGACATCAGCACGAATTCGATCTGGTACTGGGGTTTTCGGGACTGGACGGGTTCAGCGGACTTCCAGTCAGCGATGAGCGTGGTCTCGCCGCTGCTGATACTGCTGTCGTTCACCATCGCCTGCGTGGTGGGCTGGCTGCGGTACGAGCGGTGCGGGACGTATCCGTGGATCCCGGTGTCGGCGGCGATGCTGGTCGGGTTCCTGCTGCTGCACAAGGTTCATTCGCCGCAGTACACGTTGTGGCTGCTGCCGTTCTTCGTGCTGGTGCGGGTGCGCTGGGGCTGGATCGTGGCGTACCTGGTGGCGGACCTGGCGATGGGGATCAGCATCTTCCGCTGGCTGTACCTGAACATGATGGGCGAGCCGAGCGGCATCCACGACGGTTTCACCGCGCAGGCGTTGATGATCGGTGTGTGGGGTCGAGCGGCGCTGCTGGTCGGGTTGTTCATCGTGTTCCTGAAGTCGCGATCCACTGTGGAATCGCCAGGTGATGAGCGCGTCCTGCCGGGGCGTCCGGCCCCGCGGCTTCAGGGGGCGTAGCGCGCGGACAGGGAGGTCACGGCTTCTGCGACGGCGGCGCGGAGTTCGGCTGGTTCCAGGACTTCGGCTTCGGCGCCGAGGCGGAGCACGTCGTGGACGGCGACGACGGTCTTCTCGACCGGCAGGTCGACTTCCACCCATCCGTGCTCGTCCGGAGGGCTGGCTTCAGCCAGGGCCCGGGTGCCCTTCGTGCCGAACTTCGCAGGTAGGAGATACTGCGCGACCGGCGAGAGCCGCAGCCGGGCTGTTCCGCGCACCATCGACTCCTCCATCCGGCGAGCCGATTCCGCCCAGCTCGCGGCGAGGTCGAAACCCGTTGGGCGGGTGAAGGACTCGGGCGCGGTCCGCACGTCCAGGAAACGCGAGATGCGATAGGTGCGGACGGCTTCGTCGGCGCGGGCCACGAGGTACCAGATACCGCCTTTGAGCACGATGCCCAGCGGGTGGAGTTCGCGGTGCACCTCGCTGTGCCAGCTGCGGTAGTGGGTGTGCAGGACGCGTTGTTCCCAGACCGCGCGGGCGATTTCGGCCAGGTGCGGCACTTCGTCGGCGTCCCGGAACCAGCCCGGCGCGTCGAGGTGGAAGCGGTCCTGGATCCGTCGAGCACGTTCGGCCAGTTCAGCTGGCAGCGCCGCCTGCACCTTCAGCTGCGCGGTGGCCAGGACCGCGCCGAGGCCGAGGTCGTGAGCCGGGCCGGGAGCGCCGGACAGGAACAGCGAGCCTGCTTCGGCGTCGGTGAGTCCGGTGAGGCGAGTGCGGTAGCCGTCCAACAGGCGGTAGCCGCCGTCGGGGCCGCGGTCGGCGCAGACCGGCACGCCTGCGGCGCCGAGGGCTTCGACGTCGCGGTAGACGGTGCGGACCGACACCTCGAGTTCGGCGGCCAGCTCGGGCGCGGTCATCCGGCCGCGGTTCTGCAACAGCAGGAGCAGGGAGAGCAGGCGGTCGGCGCGCATGCCGGAAATTCTGCCGCGCGTACCTGACAGGAGGTGTCAGGTACGGAGTCGATGCTGGTAGCAGCACTGATCGAGAGGAATTCCATGCAGACCACCGGCAGCTTCACCGTGACCAGCTGGGACGAGAACGTCATCGGCGACGAGCACCCGAAGCTCGCGCGCGCTTCGATCGTCTACACCTTCTCCGGCGGCATCAGCGGTGAGACGACCTGCGCGTACGCCCTCGTCTACAACGCCGATCAGACCGGCGCGTTCAACGGCATGCAGCTGATCCGCGGCACTGTCGACGGACGCGAGGGCACGTTCGCGATCCAGGAGCGCGGCCACTTCGGCACGGACGGGAAGATCCACAGCACCTTCGAGGTCGTGCTGGGTTCCGGCACCGGTGACCTGGCCGGACTCCGCGGCACCGGCAACTACACCGCCACGCACGGCGAACCCGCGGTGTCCTACGCGTTCGACTACGAGCTGGCCTGAAAGCGCACCAGGCGCGGCCCCGCAGTGGGTCCGCGCCTGGTGCAGTTCTGGTCCGGACGATCAGAAGACGGACTCGTCGAGCTCCATCAGCGAGTTGTCGGCCGCCTCGATGATCTTGCGGCGACCGGTCAGCTCCGGCAGCACGTTCTTCGCGAAGAAGTGCGCCGTCGCGATCTTGCCCTGGTAGAAGGCCTGGTCCTTGGCGGAGGCACCGGCGTCCAGCGCGGCCAGGGCGATCTCGGCCTGACGCAGCAGCAGCCAGCCGACGAGCAGGTCGCCCATGCTCATCAGGAACGTGACGGCGTGCTGGCCGACCTTGTAGATGTTCTTGACGTCCTCCTGCGAGGAGGTCAGGAACTCGATCATCGTGCCGAGCATGCCCTGCGCGTCCTGCAGTGCCCGGGCGACCAGCGCACGCTCTTCCTTCAGCCGCTCGTCGGCGCCCTCGGCTTCCAGCGTCGCCTGGATCTCGGCGGCGATGTGGCCGATCGCGGCACCGTTGTTGCGGACGATCTTGCGGAAGAAGAAGTCCTGCGCCTGGATCGCGGTGGTGCCCTCGTAGAGGCTGTCGATCTTCGAGTCGCGGATGTACTGCTCGATCGGGTAGTCCTGCAGGAAGCCGGAGCCGCCCAGCGTCTGCAGCGACAGGGTCAGCATCTCGTAGGCCCGCTCCGAGCCGACGCCCTTGACGATCGGCAGCAGCAGGTCGTTGACCTGCTCAGCGGTGCTGAAGTCGCTGCCGTCGTGCTGCCCCTGGAAGACCTGGTCCTGGAAGCTGGCGGTGTAGAGGTACACCGAGCGCAGACCTTCCGCGTAGGCCTTCTGCAGCATCAGGATGCGCCGCACATCGGGGTGGTTGGTGATCGCCACGCGCGGGGCGGTCTTGTCGGTGGCGCGGGTCAGGTCCGCGCCCTGCACGCGCTCCTTGGCGTAGTCCAGGGCGTTGAGGTAGCCGGTGGACAGGGTGCCGATGGCCTTGGTGCCGACCATCATCCGCGCGTACTCGATGACCTGGAACATCTGCGCGATGCCGTCGTGCACCTCGCCGAGCAGCCAGCCCTTGGCCGGCGTGCCGTGCTGGCCGAAGGTCAGCTCGCAGGTCGCCGAGGCGTTCAGGCCCATCTTGTGCTCGACGTTGGTGACGAAGGCGCCGTTGCGCTCGCCCAGCTCACCGGTGGCGCTGTCGAAGTGGAACTTGGGCACCAGGAACAGGCTCAGGCCCTTGGTGCCGGGCTTGGTCTCCACGCCCGGGCCCTCGGGACGGGCCAGCACCAGGTGAATGATGTTCTCGGTCATGTCATGGTCGGCGGAGGTGATGAACCGCTTCACGCCGTCCAGGTGCCAGGAGCCGTCCTCCTGCTTGATGGCCTTGGTGCGGCCGGCGCCGACGTCGGAACCCGCGTCGGGCTCGGTGAGCACCATCGTGGCTCCCCAGGCGCGCTCGATCATCAGCTTGGCCCAGCGGCGCTGCTCCTCGGTGCCGTTGCGCCACAGGATCGTCGCGAAGGTCGGGCCCCCCATGTACATGTAGACCGCCGGGTTGGCGCCGAGGATGAGCTCGGCTGCCGACCAGATGACGCTCGGCGGGGTGCCGTAGCCGCCGAGGTCGTCCGGCAGGCTCAGCCGCCACCACTCACCGTCCATGACCTGCTGGTAGGACTTCTTGAAGGCCTCGGGCAGGGTCACCGAGTGGGTGGCCGGGTCGAACTGGGCCGGGTTGCGGTCGCCCTCGACGAAGGACTCGGCCAAGGGCCCGGTCGCGAGCTCGTTGAGTTCGGTGAGCACGCCGCGCACGGTGTCCTCATCGGACTGCTCGAAGGCACCCTTGCCCAGCCGTTCCTGCACCTTGAACAGCTCGAACAGGTTGAACTCGAGGTCTCGTACGTTGCTCTTGTAGTGGCCCATGGAAAGGCTCCCTCTTGCACGCTGCTGCGGGTGGGCCCGGCTCGGCCCTTACTCGTCGGTAACAAGAGGATATTACCTGACGGTAACTTCTGCCAGGGCGGTCTTCGCTACACCACTCGAGCGGGCCAGCTGACCAGCCCGTTCCCCGCGAAACTCACCGCTGCCGCTCGCAGTGTCCAGGAGCGCGCGACCGCAGACCGTTCGGGGTCCGATCGGAGACCGGGAACGCGACCACCCGGGGCGGCGCGGCTCATGATCGCACGGATCGCTTGCCCGCTGAAGAGACCAGCCGAGCAGCGATGCGCCCGGCCGACCGGAGCAGGTCGCGCGCACCTCCGGTGCCGCCAAGCGCCGAATCCGGGTGACCTCGGCCCCACGCGGCAGAATTCGGCTTGACCCTCACGTCGCGTGAGGCCGCAGGCTCGTCCCCGAGGAGGTGAGGACCGTGCCCCACTCGGTCGGCGAAGCAGCTCGGATCTCCGGCGTGACCGTGCGAACCCTGCACCACTACGACGAGATCGGACTGCTCACCCCGAGCTCCCGGACGGCCGCGGGCTACCGCAGCTACTCCGATGCGGACCTGGACCGGCTGCGCCGGATCCTCGGGTACCGGGCGATGGACCTCGGCCTCGACGAGATCGCGACCATCCTCGACGACGGCACCGACCGCGAACACCTGCGACGGCAACGCGAACTGCTGCTGGAACGCATCGAGCGGCTGCAGCGGATGGTCGCGGCAGTGGACCGCGAACTGGAGGCGAGCACGATGGGAATCGACCTGACGCAGGAGGAGAAGTTCGAGCTGTTCGGCGACTTCGACCCCGACGACCACGCCGAGGAGGCCGAACAGCGCTGGGGCGGCACCGACGCGTACCGCCAGTCCCAGCAGCGGATGCGCTCCTTCACCAAGCAGGGCTGGCAGCGCTTCATGGCCGAGCAGCAAGAAGTCGGGCAGCGACTGGCGGAGGCCAAGCGGGCCGGAGTCGCCCCGGACAGCGAGCAGGCGATGGACCTGGCCGAACAGCACCGCCAGCACATCACGCGCTGGTGCTACGACTGCACCTACGAGATCCACCGAGGCCTCGGCGACATGTACGTGGCGGACGAGCGCTTTACCGCGCACTACGAGCAGACCGAACCGGGCCTGGCGAACTACATCCGCACGGCGATCCACGCCAACGCCAACCGCGCCGAGCCGTAGACCGCGGCCCAGAACCCCTGGAGTTCCATTGAAATCAGACGTCTGATTTCAATGGAGCTTGCGCCCCGAGGCCAGAGGCCCGCCAGCCGTGGACGTGCGGATCTACAGTTTCAATTGAAACTGTGAATCGTCGTGGGCGGGGATCACAGTTTCAATTGAAACTGTGGTTGACGGGCGGGCGGACGGCGAGGTCGCGCCGCTACCGTTCGAGGGGAAGGTCGAGAGCGTGGGAGGGGCGATGGGGTCCGCATTTCCCGCGGAGCTGCGCCCGGATCGCAAAGCCCGGGCACGCGCGCCGCGGGACGTCCTAGCCGTGGTCGCCGCGGGCGGCGCCATCGGCGCGCTGCTGCGCTACTGCGCCTACATCGCCTGGCCTGGGCCGTTCTCGACGTTCCTGGTCAACGTGATCGGCTGCGTGGCCATCGGCGTGCTGATGTTCGTGATCACCGAGCTGGTCACCGCGCACCGCCTGGTCCGGCCGTTCCTCGGCGTCGGAGTGCTGGGCGGTTTCACCACGTTCTCCACCTACGTCGCCGACGCGGTGCACCTGGTTGTCGAGGGACGCCCCGTGCTCGCCCTGGTCTACCTGACCGGGACGGTGCTGAGCTGCTTGCTCGCGGTGGCCGTCGGGCTGCTCGCGACTCGGGCGGTGGCCCGCGAGTTCGGGAGAGGTGATCGGTGATGCGACTCCAGGGACAAGCCGTTCGGCTCACCGCGATCTTCGGTGAAACCGACACCTACCAGCACAAACCGCTCTACCACGAGATCGTGCGCCGGGCCCGCGAAGCTGGGTTGGCGGGAGCGTCGGTGTTCCGCGGCGTGGAGGGGTTCGGGGCGTCCTCGGCGATCCACACCGCGCGGTTGCTGTCGCTGAGCGAGGACATGCCGATCGCGGTGGTGATCGTCGACGACGAGCAGCGGGTGCGCGACTTCCTGCCGGAACTCGACGAGTTGGTCACCGAGGGGTTGGTGCTGCTCGACGAGGTCGAGGTGATCCGCTACGCCGGACGGGAGCAGCGGTGACCTTCGTCCTCGTCGCGATCGGTGGCGCGTTCGGCGCCTGCCTGCGCTACCTCACCGACCGCTGGGTGCAGGCCCGCCACGACACCGGATTCCCGTGGGGCACCCTGACGGCCAACTCGATCGGCTCGCTGCTCCTCGGGATCCTCACCGGCGCCGCGCTGTTCGGCCTACAACTGCCGGAACTGCAAGCGCTGATCGGCGTCGGTTTCTGCGGCGCGCTGACCACCTTCAGCACCTTCGGCTACGAGAGCGTGCGCCTGCTGGCCGATGGCGCGCGGCTGTACACGGTGCTCAACGTGCTCGGAACGGTCCTGGCCGGCATCGGCTCCGGCGTGCTCGGCGTAGTCCTGACCGCCGCCATCTGGGCCTGACCGCCGTGTCACCCCTGGGGTGACGGAACCGCCAGGGGATGGCGGAGTCGTAGTGGGGTGGACTTCAGCTGGCTCTTCGTGTTCGTGCCGATCCTGGTCGGGGCGACGTTCGGGTACCACGCTGTGGTCCGGTGGACCGCGCCCGACAGCCAGCTGTGGAGGCGCCCAGCAGCCAGGGTCGGCTGCTCCGCCGCGTTCCGGTCGGCACCGAGGTCACCATCAACCAGCACCCGCGCGACCCGTACCGGATCCTGCTCAGCAGCGATGGGCCGAGCGCGAATCCACATCGCGTTCCTGCTGATCGGAACGCTGTTCAGCGGCATCGGCGCCGTCGTGCTCTGGACGACGCTGATCGGCTGAACCCGGCCTACACTCAGACACGCCAAATTGTTCGGGTGAGTGCGGGTGGTCTCGATGACAACCCGGCGGGTGGGCAGACTGCCTGACGACCTAACGAGCTTCGTCGGTCGTCGCGGAGCGATCACGCAGGTCAAAAGACTGCTGTCGACGTCCCGGCTGGTGACCCTCACGGGAGTTGCCGGGGTCGGCAAGTCCCGGCTGGCCACCCGCGTCGCGCACGACCTGCGCCGCGCCTTCCCCGACGGCATCTGGCTGGTGTCGTTCGCCGAGGTCCCCGTTACCAGCGATCTCGCACAAGTGCTGGCCAGCGGTCTCGGCCTGCGCAGCTCACCGCCCTCCTCGGCCGAGAACCTGCTGACCGAGCAGCTGGCCGACAAACGGATGCTGATCGTGCTGGACGGTTGCGAGCACCTGCTGGAGGGGTGCGGGCTACTGGTCGGCGAGCTGCTGGCGACCGCCCCCGAACTGCGCGTCCTGGTCACCTCGCGGGCGCCGCTGGCCATCGCCGGGGAACAGGTGTTGCCAGTGCCGCCGCTGCTGATGCCGCGACTGGATTCGCGAGGCCGGGTGGTGCAGCGGGCCGTCGGCCACGAAGCGCTGGAGCTGTTCGCCGACCGGGCCTCGGCTGTGTTGCCGGACTTCGCCGTCGGACCGGACAACGAGGCCGAGGTGGTCCGGCTGTGCCAGCAGCTGGACGGGTTGCCACTGGCGATCGAGCTGGCCGCGGTGTGGATGCGCTCGCTGTCGGTGTCGGAGATCCTGGCCCGCCTCACCGACCGGTACCGGCTGCTGACCTGGGGCAATCGCAGCGCGGCACCGCACCACCAGTCATTGCGGGCGGCGATCGAGTGGAGCTACGACCTGTGCTCGCCGGTGGAGCAAGCGGTGTGGGCGCGGCTTTCGGTGTTCTCCGACAGCTTCGAACTGGAGGCGGCCGAGGCGGTGTGCGTCGGGGACGGCGTGACCGTGGAGGACGTCTTCGTCGGGGTGGCCGGTCTGGTCGAGAAGTCCGTGCTGATCAAGGAAGATCCGCAGGACGCGCGCACCCGCTACCGGCTGCTGCGGACGATCCAGGAGTACGGCCGGGAACGGCTCGGCGGCGGCACCAAGGAACTCGTGCTGCGCCGTCACCACCGCGACCACTTCCTGCTGCTGGCCGAGCGCGTCGACGCCGAGTGGCTCGGACCGGATCAGGTGGAGTGGCTGGCTCGGCTGCGGCTGGACCGGCGAAACCTGCGCAGCGCGTTGGAGTTCTGCTGCACCGAGCCCGGCGAATCCGACGAGGCCCTGCGCATGGCGGCGGCACTGCGGTTCTTCTGGCTCGCCAGCGGCGCCCTCCGCGAAGGCATCTCGTGGCTGGGAGAGGCCCTGCAGGTCTCACCCGGGCCGAGTCCGCAGCGGGCCCGCGCCTTGCTGGTGAAAGCGCTGGTCAGCGGCTGGCACGGGGATTCCGACGCGGCGTCGGATCTGCTCACCGAGGCGCAGGGAATGGCCCGGGAGGTGCGGGCCGATGCGGTGCTGAGCCTGGTCCCGCAAACCGCCGGGTTCATCGACATGTTCCGCGGCCACCACGACGCCGCGATGGCCCGGTTCGCCGAGGCGCTGGAGCAGGAGGAAGTCCTGCGCCACGACGGGCTCGCGATGATCAGCATGTTGTGCCTGGCGGCGCTGCGGATCTTCGACAGCGAGCTCCGGCGGGCGCTCGACCTGTGCGAGCGGTGCCAGGAGATCTGCGAGGAGCACGGCGAGCGGTGGGCGCGGTCGTGGTGCGAGCTGGTGCTCGGACTGGCGCGCTGGCGGCAGGGCGACCTCGACGCGTCCGTGGCCCACCTGCACGAATGCCTGCGGATCAAGCAGCTCTTCGGCGATGTGCTGGGCGAGCTGCTGGCGATCGAGATCGATTCGTGGGCTGCCGCGGCGCAGGGCCAAGCGGCTCGATCCGCGCAGCTGAGCGCGGCGGTGAGCCGGTTGTGGCAGCCGGCGGGCAGCTGCCTGCTCGGACTGCGCCCTTATGCGGTCTGGCACACGGAAACCGAGGCGAAGATCCGAAATATGCTGCCCACCGCGGAACTTCGCGCCGCACGGCGACGGGGCGCGGAGTGCACGCTGGACGAGCTGATCCAGTTCGCGCTGGGCGAGCGCCACACGGCACCGACGACGGAGGCGCCAGTCCGGCTGACGCCGCGGGAGCGCGAGGTGGCGCGACTGGTGGCGCAGGGCTTGTCGAACCGCCAGATCGCCGAGCAGCTGGTGATCTCCAAGCGGACCTCGGACAGCCACCTCGAGCACATCATGTCCAAGCTCGGCGTCACCTCCCGCGCCCAGATCGCAGTCTGGTTCGCCGAACAACCATGACCTGAGCCGTCCTCACATCCTCGGTGTGTCGTGACCCAACACGCCGATGACGTGCGATTTCCATGGAAATTGGACGTCCGACTTCCATGGAATTCGCGGATCATCGACGGCGGAGGACCCAGCGCGGCGGGAGGCAGGTGTCAGTTTTGCCCTAAAACTGACACCCGGAGTCCGTGGGCAGTTTTAGGCAAAACCAACGTTGTTCAGGCGGCGACGAGGGGCGCGACTAGGCGGGCTCGGCGGGTGGCCGAGCAGACTACCTGGTGCGCCGGCGCCGAGAGGCCCATGCGCGGCGGACTGATCCAGCGCGGGTCGTTCAGCGGCGGGAGCACGAGGCGGGTGCCGACCGGAACTGCGGTGAGTTCGGGGAGGTCGAGCGGCGGTTCGGAGCGCGGGGCCAGCTGGGTGAACAGCACCCAGTCCGCGCCGTCGACGAGCACCGGACCGGCCTGCAGGTGCACGGCCAGCACGTGGTGGATGTGGGCGGCGAAGTGGGCGGGCGTGCGCAGTGCGCTGACGCGGTCGCCGACGAGGAGTGTGGTTCGGTTGGTGCGCGGGTCGTGATCGACCCGCCATCCGGCTGCGTGGTACTCGGAATGGCTGGACATGTGGGTGTTCCGCAGGCTTTCGGGGATCGGGGGGCGGGGAACGCGAAGCGGGGCTCAGCGAGGTGGGTGCGGCGGCTTCGTTGCCGCCTCGTCGGACGGGTGCCACCCACCTCGCTGAAAGGAGGCCGGACGGCAGACAGCTTGGGGCAATTGCTGTCGCCCGGTCGCCGATACCTCCTCCCTGTTGCGGCTTCGTTGAGGCAGTCCGCTTGTCACTCCGGCCGGGTGGGCCGAACCGGGGCGGCGGAGTCTTCTCCGGGCTGCCGGGCAGGTACTTCGCGTTTGGTGCGCCGTTCTCGGACGCAGCGAAAGCATGGACGAACGGCCCTGGCGGCCGAAGCGGGACAAGTACAGATGGGCATACCGACACCCCAGCAGATTCACCCGTTAGAGGGTCCCGACACAGGTGCGGAACCTTGCTTGCACTACCCGGAAATGCTGCGCGGACTCCCTACGCTCGACGTGATCCGCACACCTGAGCGAAGAGGAGCACGCCATGCGAACCGTTTTCATCCACGGCGAGACCGACCGGTTCGAAACCGCCCGCGCCGAGCTGATCGCCCTGTTCGACCACGACCACCCCGCGCTCGACGCCTGCTGGCTGGTCGACGATCTGCTGACCGACAAGTTCGCCAGGGACGGCTTGCTGGCCTGGTGGTCCGAGGACGAGCTAGCCAGGTTCCTGGTGTCCGTGGTGCCGCGCCGAGCGGTGCTGGCGGACTGGTCGATCGTGCCCGACTTCCTGCACAAGTGGATCGACTTCCTCGCCTCGAACAGCCTTCTGACCAGCCCGAATCCGACTCCCGACCTGCATTGGGCGGTGGAGCGCGCCACGCCGGACTACCTGGCGGCGATGGCTGAACCGACCGAGTGGAGCTCGGAGAAGTTCTGGGCGACCGCGATGCGGGAACTTGGTGTGAACGCCGACGATCCTCGGGCCGCGGCGAAGTTCTCCGCCGCAGTGGAGGCCGACGAGGTCGATGTGGACCACGACGTGCTGGAGGAGATCGAGCGCCGCGAATCACTGGAGCCGAGCGTTCAACCCGCGCTGTGGCTGCCACCTACCGAGCTCACGGCGCCCGAACCGCACCGGTCGATCGCGGCAGAATCGCCGATCATGCAACGGATCCGCACCGTCCTGGACTGGATCGGCGACGCCCGCGATCCGTCCGATGTGGACGATTTGGTGACGGCGCTGGGCGGCAGCGCGGAAGATGCCGACCTGTTGCTGGAGTGGGCCGAGCGCACTGGCCTGCTCCGCCCGGTCGGCGAGCTCCTGGTGCGCACCCAGATCGCGGATCCCCTGCTGTCCCAACCCGAACTGCTGTGGACCCGGCTGTGGCAGCGGTTCGTGCTGGTCGACGACGTCTTCCGGGATCGACTGGAAGCGTTGACCGATGGCGCCGATGCGCTCCCGGAGATCGTGCAGGCGACGCTGAGCGTGCTCTACGCTCGCATTGACGCGGTGCCGCTCGAGCTGATCGTGACGATGACCTGCGACCTGCTCGACGAGGAGGAACCGGCAGCGCGCGAGGCGGTGCGCGACGTCGTGCGTCAGGTGATCGCCCAGTGGGAGGCGATGCAGGCCGTCCGCACGCGCGCCACCACCGATCCAGCGGAGATCGAGGCACTGGACACCGAGGTTCCCGACGCCGACTGCACAGTGGTCGAGTTGCTTCCCGCCGGCAAATGGGCGGCGCGGGAATCGTTGCGCGCCTTCGGATTCCGCGTGCCATCGGTGGACGACCTGGTGTCCACCCCAGCGGAGCTGCTCGTCTTGGCCGCCGCAGATACCCCTCCCGGCATCCAGCAGGTCCTGATCGCGCGGTGGATCGAGCACCGCGGCGCCCGGCAGGCGAGCGGCGAGCTGACAGCCCTGCTGCGCCGAGTCGACGACCCGACGGTCCGACTGTCGGCGCTCGCCGTCCTGGAGCACACCGGCGCGGAGGGCGTGACAGCGGCACGCGAGCTGGTCGACGATCCGGTGGCAGGCTCGGCAGTGCGAATGTGGTTGCAGGCCGGGCAAAGCGCGGACGACGTGCTCCGTCCAGGCGACGAGCTCTCGTGCGCGCTGGACGGCATGGCGGCGGCGCTGGACGAGGATTCCGACCTGTTCCTCACCGAGTTCGGCCGACACCCGGCATCCGACCAGCTGTCCCTGATCACGGAGATCGCGAACAGCACGCACGCCAGCGCGACCGAAGTTCTCGAGGTCATCGCCGATCAACACCCGGAGGAGGCGATCGCAACCGCAGCCCGCGCCAGCCTCAGCACCTAGCCCGGCCGACGAGCGAACGGACCGTTCGCCTTGTACGAGAAGGAGAACAGTCCGTTCGCACCATCCCCACTCGGCGAACGATGGCACCGTTTCCGCTGGTCGGAGCCTTTCCCGGTGAGCTTGCTCATTTTCTTTTGCGCCGCTAAACGCCGATTGTTAGCCTTGCAAACGAAATCATTTCCTGCTGCGAGGGGTGGCGGCCGATGAGCGCCGGGCATGACGTTCGGTTCCTCGACGTGTTCAAGGGGCAGCCAAAAGCGGTGTGGATCACCGCCTTCGCCGCCGTGATCGCCTTCATGGGCATCGGACTGGTCGACCCGATCCTGCTTTCGATCGCTGAGGCCCTGCGCGCCGGCCCTGAGCAGGTCACCCTGCTGTTCTCGTCCTACCTGGGCGTGCAGGTCGTGGCGATGCTGATCACCGGTGCCTTCAGCGCCCGCTTCGGCGCGAAGCGGACCGTGGTCACCGGGCTGGCGCTGATCGTGGTCGCGACGCTGGCGTGCGCGGCGGCCGACTCGATCGGCCAACTCGTCGCGCTCCGCGCGGTGTGGGGTCTGGGCAACGCGTTCTTCATCGCCACCGCGCTGTCGGTAATCGTCGGCGCCGCCAGCGGTGGCCAGGCCGCCGCGATCATGCTCTACGAGGCAGCTCTCGGCATCGGCCTCTCCACCGGGCCGCTGCTGGGCGCGCTGCTGGGCAACATCTCCTGGCGCGGCCCGTTCGCCGGAACCGCGGCGCTGATGGCGATCGCACTGATCCTGTCCGCCGGTTTCCTGCCGAAGGACGGTGCCCGCTCCGAGCGACCCAAGGTCCGGCTGCTCGACCCGATCCGCGCGCTCGGCCACGGCGGCCTGCTGCGGACGGCACTGGGCTCGGCCTTCTACACCGCCGCGTTCTTCATCGTGCTCGCCTGGGCACCGTTCGTCCTGGAGTTCGGCGCGATCGCGGTCGGTCTGGTGTTCTTCGGCTGGGGCCTGTGCGTCGCGCTGGCCGGCGTGTTCCTAGCGCCGCGGCTCGCGGCCCGCTTCGGCGAGGTCGGCGGCACCATCATCGCGGTGCTGATCTTCGCCGTCCTGCTCGGCGTCATGTCCATCGGTTCCAAGCCGGTGGTGGTCATCGCGGTGATCCTCAGCGGCCTAGCCTCCGGCCTGCTCAACACCCTGTTCACCGGCACCGCGATGAGCATCAGCGACGCGCCGCGGCCGGTCGCCAGCGCGGGCTACAACTTCCTCCGTTGGCTCGGCGGAGCGGTCGCGGCCACCTTGGTCGGGCACGTCGCCACCTGGTTCGGTTCGAACCACGCTCCGTTCGCCGTCGGCGCGGTGCTGTGCGTGATCGCAGCCGGACTGCTTTCCCTCGAGCTGCGTGCCAAGGGCAACGAGCACGAGGTTCCCGCCGAGGCCGCGCTGGTCGGCGAAGAGTTCTGAGCTGCTTGACACCAACGGACCGTTTGCCTCATCCACCGAGGTGAACGGTCCGTTCGCTTTCTCCGACCGTTGAGCCCGACAGGCAAGCGATTTGCGGGAATTCACCCGTTTTTCCCATATCTCTTGCTATTCGTTCACCTTGTCATACGCTCCAAGCCGTTCTCGATCAGCTTGGAGGTATCGGTGGCACCACAGCCGGACGAACGTCGACTCCTGCCACTGCTTTCCACCGGCCGGGCCAAACTCACCTGCCGGTACCGCTGCGGCGATCAGTGCTCCGAGCACCCGCCGAACCCCACGAACAACCCGTACTTCGGGGATCTGCTGGCCAGCGCGCTGAACCGGCGCGGCCTCCTGCGCGCGGGCGCAGTCGTCGCGGCCTCCGCCGCGGTGCTGCCCGGGCTCAGCACCCGATCCGCCACCGCCGCCCCCGGCAATCCACCGGGCCTGGACTTCACCCCGGTGCAGCCGAACAGCGAAGACGCGGTGGTCGTCCCGGATGGCTACCAGCACGACATCGTGATCCGCTGGGGCGATCCGATCCTGCCCGGCGCACCGGAATTCGACTTCGAAAACCAGACGCCCGAAGCGCAGGAAGCGCAGTTCGGCTACAACAACGACTTCTGCGCGCTGCTGCCGTTCAAGGGCAAGCGGCGGCTGATGGTGAACAACCACGAGTACACCACCGAGGAATTCCTCTTCCAGGGATACGACCCGGAAAACCCCACCGAGCAGCAGGTCCGGATCGCCTGGGCTGCGCACGGGTTGTCCGTGGTCGTGCTCGAAACCGGTAAGGGCGCACCGAAACCTGTGCTGGACCCGCTCAACCGGCGGATCACCCTCAACACCGCGTTCGAGCTGCGCGGACCGGCCGCCGGCAGCGACCTGCTGAAGACTCCGGTGGATCCGACCGGAACGCGCTCGTTCGGCACCATGAACAACTGCTCGGGCGGCGTGACCCCGTGGGGCACGATCCTGTCCGGCGAGGAGAACATCCACTTCTACTTCGCCAACGCCGACCAGGTCACCGACCCGACCACCCAGGAGCGCCTGACCCGCTACGGCATCAAGGGCGGCGCCTCCGAACGCAAGTGGGAGCGCTTCGACTCCCGCTGGGACCTCGCACAGCAGGTCAACGAGCCGAACCGGTTCGGCTGGATCATCGAACTCGACCCGTACGACCCGGAATCGACGCCGATCAAGCACACCGCGCTCGGCCGCTTCAAGCACGAAGGCGCCAACATCCGCCTCGCCGACGACGGTCGCGCCGTCGCGTACATGGGCGACGACGAGAAGTTCGAATACCTCTACCGCTTCGTCTCCGACGAGAAGATGAAGCCCGGCAACAGCGCCCACGCCCGCCGCCACAACATGGCGCTGCTGGACTCGGGAACCCTGTACGTCGCGAAGTTCACCGGCAACAGCCCCGACGAGATCGACGGTTCCGGCGAGCTCCCGGCCGACGGCGAGTTCGACGGCACCGGAGAGTGGATCCCGTTGGCGCACAACGACACCAGCTTCGTCGACGGGATGAGCGCCGAAGAGGTTTACGTCTTCGCCCGCCTCGCCGCCGACAAGGTGGGTGCGACGAAGATGGACCGCCCTGAGGACGTTGAACCGCACCCGAAGACCGGTCGCGTCTACGCCGCGCTGACCAACAACTCCGACCGCGGACCGGACGGCAAAGCCTCTGCCGACGAGGCCAACCCGCGCACGGCCAACAAGCACGGCCAGGTCCTGGAGCTCGACGACGCCCCTGCCGGCAACCACTTCGCCTGGCGCCTGCTGCTGGTCTGCGGCGACCCGAACGACCCGAGCACGTACTTCGGCGGCTTCGACAAGTCCCAGGTCAGCCCGATCTCCTGCCCGGACAACGTGACCTTCGACAGCCACGGCCACCTGTGGATCGCCACCGACTCCTCGGAAGCCCTCAGCGCCAACGACGGCCTCTACGCGGTTCCACTGGAAGGTCCGCACCGCGGCCACGTGATGCAGTTCCTGTCCGTCCCGCGCGGCGCAGAAACCTGCGGCCCGGTCGTCGAAGACGACCTGATCATGGTTTCGGTCCAGCACCCGGGAGAGCTCGACGGGGCGAACGCGGACAACCCCGCCTCGCACTGGCCCGACGGTGGGGACTCCCGCCCCCGCCCGTCGGTCGTAGCCGTCTGGCGCTGACCCTCCGCTCTGAAGGCACCTTCCGCCGAACTCGGCGGGAGGTGCCTTTCACGTCTCGCCCACCGATGAGCGGCGCGGCCGAACTATCCTCTCTACTCGCGGATGTGCACCCATGCGTCGCATCGCTCAGTTCGCTGACCTGCGGGTGGTCGGCCCGGCAGAGAGGCGAAGGATGTCCCCCGACTGGCTGACCGCCGGCCTGACCTTCCCGGACGGGGACTTGGTGGAGTACTTGACCACTGCGACCGAACTCGTCCCGGAACCGCTGCGCAACGACAGCGGGCAGACCGCCGAACTGGCCGTCTGCATCGCCGACGGCCACCACCACTTCTGGATGAACGCCCTGCACTTCATCGGGCACTGGGCCGATGAAGTCGGCCGCGACGACGAACTCCCGACCGAGTTCTGGGTGCGCGTGGCGCAAGCGGCGCACACCATGCAGTTCCCGGAGTTCGTCCCGTACTGCCTCGGCAAGGCCCAGCGCTTCCCCCACCAGGACGCGGGCGACCTGATGGCGGCGTTCAGCACCCTGCCGTCCGTCGTCGAGGTCACCGAGGAACTGCACCACGACTGCTTCGAAGTCGCCGAGCACCTCCGCAACGACGACCCGAGGGCAGCCGCCATGCTCGATTCGCTCGACCTGGAAGCGCTGGCCGCCCACCTCCGCCACGGGGCCTACGCCCGCATCGGAGAGCCCCTGAGCGAACTGTTCTCGGACGCCTTCGACGAGCTGTTCCAGCTGGTCACGAGCCCGTCCTTCCCGTCAGAGCACGCGAAGCACGCCTGGGCGGTGATTGGCCCGAACCCGTTCCGAGTGGTCCTGAGCGACGGAATGTTCCCCACCACCGAAGCCCAACCCTGGTGGCGAACCCGCTGAGCGCAGGGCGAGGTCTAGCAGCTCAGCAGTCGGGCGAGTGGGTCCCTGACATCGGCGGGGTGGAGGTTCAGGCGGTCGAACTCGCCGGCAGTCGCCCACGCCAGTTCGAAGTGGTTGTTCGGGCTGTGCGCGCGGGCCTCCGGGCCGGACAGGACAGCGGTCCCGCTGACGTCCGCCATGAGGAAGTACGAGGCCGGGCGTCCGTTGTGGTGCCCGGCCCACAGCAGCCGATCGATCCGAGCCCGCAGCGTGGTCTCCTCGGCCAACTCCCGCACCGCCGCATCTTCCGATAACTCCCCGTCCTCGACGTGTCCGCCAGGCAGGACCGCATAACGATGTCCAGGACAACCCGGCTCCATCCAGCGAGAGCCCCTGCACATCGCGCAACCCTCGGACGACTCGCGTCGGCGGTAGCGCTTGATGACCAGAACCCGCCTCCGGTCGACGACCACGGCAACAGCGCGCGGAATCGGCATTACTCGATTCTGGCGGCAATCCCGAAAGCTCCCAACCGCCCCATCAGCGTCGACTTCCGGGCGCGAGTGCGACGGAATCCACGGACGCCCAACCTCGGTGGCGAAGCCCCTAAGCACCTATCGCGGGGCGGCGCCCCATCCGCCCGGGGATCAGGAACACCGGTACAGCGAGGAAAGCGACCGCAGCGGTCAGGAATGCCGCACCACCGGTGCTGCCCACGACGCCAGCAGCCATGGCCACGACGGCGGGGACAGCCGGCTGGGCGATACCCCACGACGAACCGTAGAAGGCGAACCAGCGGGGGCGCTCGGCGACCGGTGCGATCTCGGCGATCATCGCCAGCCAACGGCCCAGCAGCACGCCGTTCACCGCCGCCCACCCCAGGTACGCCGCGACGGTGAGCGCGAGATCGTCGCCGAACACCATCAGCAGGGCCAGCACGCCGAGCAACGTTGTCCCGCCTGCCAGCACCGTCGAATGCGGCAAGGCGTTGACCGGCGTGCGGGTCAGGCGCACGACCAGCGGGGCCAGCAGCGCCGATCCGGTCAGGGCCAGGCCGGGCAGCCAGTCCGGAGCGCCCCGTTGCAGCAGGACGAACGGCATGAACATCAGAACGGCCAGGTAGCCGAAGGCGAACGCGGTCCCCGCCGCGGTCAGCGCCAGGAGAAGTGCCGGGGGACGCCAACGCTCCCGGGAGGATCGCGTGGTCGGCTGCGCTGCTTCCGCACCCAGGAAAGCCAGCGTGACCAGAGCGGCGACAACGCAGGTGACCCCGTCGACGACCATCAGCCAGCGAACGCCGAGCGGAAGCACCAACGCGGCCAGCAATCCCCCGACCGCACCGGACGCCACCAGGAACGTACCCAGCAGCGCATAGGCGTCCTGGCGCTGCTCGCCCTCGGTGAGGCGGGCTAGCAGGTCCTGGGACGCCGGTTCGTAGATCTCGAAGGCCAGTCCAACCAGCGCGGCTGCGAGCACCACTTGCACCGGGTTCTGCGCCGCTGCCAGGACCAGCAAGGAGACCCCGGTCGCGGCCAACCCGGATGCGATCACGGTTCGGTGCGCCAGCCTGTCCAACAACAGGCTCCCGGCCCACCGCGAGATCAACGCCGCCACCCCGAAGACTCCCAGTGCAACGGCCGCCAGATCGGGACCGGCCAGCACAGCCAGGAACGCCAGCACGTAGGCGCCCAACTGGTTGAGGACCCGCACCCCCAGCAACGCCTTCACCGACCGGGGCAATGACCTGAACACCCGCACCTCCACGTCCAGCCCGGCCGACCGAGCACGCGGAACCATGCCACGCACCACCGACAACCAGGCAAAACAGGTTCGCGGAAAATCTCCGAAAAGTTCTGGGGTTCGTGTCGATCCGGGGGCGGTTGGTTCGACCTACGGGTGAAAGCACCCCGAGCGAGCCCCCTGAGAGGACACCGCCATGAGCGTCCAGACCACCCCCAAGACCACCGCCGTCGCTGCCTCCGCCGACCGTGCCAAGCCGGTTGTGCTCGGGTTGTTCCGGATCGTGATGGGGTTCCTGTTCCTCTGCCACGGCCTGCTGGGATTCGGCTTCTTCGGCGGCATCGACGGCGCGGGCCTGGCCATGGCCTTCGGGGAGTGGCCGGGGTGGTACGCCTCCCTGATCGAGGTCGTTGGCTCCCTGTGCGTGCTCGCCGGGTTCGGCACCCGGACCGCGGGCTTCCTGCTCTCCGGCGTGATGGCCTACGCCTACTTCGTCTACCACGCCCCGGCGGGCCTGCTCCCGCTGAGCAACATGGGAGAACTGGCGGCCATGTACTCCTGGATCTTCCTTCTCCTCGCCGCCTTCGGCCCCGGAGCCTTCGCCCTCGACAAGCTCCACCGCTGAGTCCTGGAGCCCGTCAGCGCAGCGCCTTCCGCATCACGTGCTCCCTGGTTTCCCCATCGGGCAACAGTTCTCCGACTTCTTCCACGGCGACGAACCCGTTGCGGAGGTACAGGGCGATGGCGGATTCATTGCCCGGGATGACCGCGAGCTTCAACGCGACAGCGCCAGCTCGCACTGCCCAATCCTGAACCGCCCCCACCAGGTAGTTCCCGACACCGCGTCCTCGGGCTTTCGGGCCGACCCAGACGGACCGGAGTTCCACGACACCGCCACGACCCGCGATTCCGCTGGCCATGCCGACCGGTTCACCGTCGAGCAGAACGAGGATGTTGTAGATGTCCGGAGCTTCCAAACGCGAACGCCATCGCTGCTCACCGTCCTTCTCCCAGTCCTCCAGCCGGGATTTGAAGGCGTGCGGAGCCTCAGCGAGAGCGGCGAGTCGGACCTCCCGCCACAGGTCCCAGTCGGCTGGCGTGAGAACTCGCAAGCTCAGCATTTCGCAGACCTTGCCACCAGATCATCACGAGGGGCTAGCGCTGGAGGAGGGGGAGCAGGACTGTGTCGACTATTTCCACGATCACCTCGTCCGGTACCGGGGTGCCGTTGAACAGGAAGTGCTGGCGGAGCATCGCTTGGCCGACCTCGAGGCGGCGGGGCGGGATCGTCGTCGCGTCCAGCTCGCCGCGCTCGGACGCTCGGCGGACGATCTCCTCCATCGTTCGGCGGCCGCGCGCCTGGGAGAGCTGCCGCAGCTGGACCGTTCGGTCCTGGCCCGATAGGACGTCGCCAAGCAGGCCTCGCATCGCCTCGCCCGCTGGCCCCGCCAGCACCTCGGCGCTGCGGCGCAGCATCGCGAGCAGGTCGCCGCGCAGCGTTCCCGTGTCCACCGAATCCGCCGGTTCCGGCCAGGTGCTGTAGACCGCCGCCAGCACCAGTTCCATCCGGCTCGGCCATCTCCGGTACAGCGACGCCTTGCCGGTCTTGGCGCGTTCCGCGACCCGTTCCATGGTCAGGCCCGCGTAGCCAACCTCCTCCAGCTCGGCGAGCGTCGCCACGAAGATCGCCGCGGTGAGCTCGTCGCCTCGTCGGCGGGGGAGTTTGCGGTGGTCAATGGTCATGATTCCTCGGAGTTCGCCGGAACGACTCGTCCGGTGTCGCCGTCGACGGTGACGATCAGGCCGTCGATGATCGTGCTCGTGCCGTCCGCCGTGCCCATCACCGCCGGGATGCCGTACTCGCGGGCCACGATCGCCGCGTGCGAGGCGGATCCGCCGGAGTCCACGACCACGGCCGCGGCGCGCTGGAACAGCGGTGTCCACGATGGATTCGTGTACCGGCACACGAGCACGTCGCCGCTGTTCAGCCGGGAGAAATCGGCTGGTTCGCGGATGATCCGCGCCGGTCCGGTGGCCTGGCCGCCGCTGGCCGGAGTCCCGGACACCAGCGCGTCACCGCGATCTTCGCGGGGAAAGACCAGGTTCGGGTCGATGAGCCGGACACCCGCCAGCTCCTCGCGACGGGCCGACCGCGCCGCGACGAGTCCGCGCAGCTGCTGGCCGTCGGCCGGGTCCGCGACCGCTTCCAGTTCCTCCAGCCGCAGGTGGAAGACCTGCTCCGGGTCGTCGAGCCCTCCAGCATCAACCAGCCGGCGGCCGATCTCCAGCAGCGACCGACGCAAGATCGGCTGCGGCATCGTGAAGTAGAAGTGGCTGTCCTCCCGGAAGGCCACGCCGGCGCGGGCTCGCTGCACCCACCTGCGGATGCGGAGACTGCGCAGCCGCGCCATCGCCCGATCCTCGTGCCCGTCAGAACTCGGTTCCCCATCGGCCAGCACCTTGATCAGGCCGAGCACCGTTTCCGGGGATTCGCCCCAGCTCGGCGCCGTCACCAGGACCGGGGTTTCGGTCTCGCGATGGCCGTACTCGGCCAGGAACCCCGCGAACTCCGTGTGGAACTCGGGAAAACCGGCCAGCTTCGCCGGGTCGAGGTCGTCGACGGCCTCCTTCAATGGCGGGTTGTCCCGAACCCGAACGGCCAGGGCCTCCAGCGCGCGGTTGGCGTCGGCGGTGCGGGTCGGAGCACCAGCGATCAGCTCGCCCAGCAGCTCCGCACGTCCGGTCAGCTTGAGCGCGATCAGCAGCCGCACCAGCGACAACCCGGTCGCCGGGAGGTAGTCGATGCGCAGGTCGGCGACCGGCGACACCAGGTCCAGCGCTTGCCTCGGCACGCGGATCAGCTGCGACCACGGCATCTTCGTCAGGTCGCGCGCCGCGAGTTCGCGGACGTCAGCTCGGAAGCGGATGAACCGCGGATCTTCCGTCCAGCGCGCCGGGTCGTAGCGCCGGGCTCGGGCGATCAGCTTGAACGGTGCCTTCAGAACCCCGAGCGATGGGCGTGGGGATGGCGGCACCAGCCGGTCCACCACGCCGTCGACTTCAGGCAGGAATCCGTCGAACGCGCCGCGGATCCCGTACGCGCCGGTGACCTCGGCCATCATCCCGGCCGGACCGTGCGGTACCCATGTCGACATGTCGATCGGGTACGGCCGGTACGGGACGTATTCGAGCAGCACCGAGCCGATCTTGCGCTGGCGCCGGTTCAGGTGCAGCGGCGGCGGTGGCAGCGCCGTCATCGGCCTGGCCTGCAACAACAGGACCCTGCCCGCGGCGTATGCCCACTCGATGTCCTGCGGGCGGCCGAAGTGCGCGGTGACCTGGGTGCCGAGCCGCGCGAGCTCCGCGAGGACCGGACCGGGCAGCCGCTCGACGGCGGCACCGGTCTGCTGGGTGACTCCGCCGCCCGCAACGCTCTTGATCACCACTTCGCGGCGGCCTGGTGACCACTCGTGGACCTGCCCGTCCGGATCCAGGACGTAGTGGTCGGGCGTGACCAGACCGGACACCACCGCTTCGCCGAGGCCGCTGCTGGCGTCGACCACGAGCTGCCGCCGATCGCCGGTGAGCGGGTTCGCGGTGAACACGACCCCGGCGAACTCGGCGTCGACCATCCGCTGCACCACCACGGCGATGCGCACCTCATCAGGCGCGATGCCGCGCTTCTCGCGGTAGGCGATCGCACGGTCCGTCCACAGTGAACCCCAGCACCGCCGCACCGCGTCGAGCAGCGCTACCTCGCCGATGACGTTGAGGTAGGTGTCCTGCTGCCCGGCGAACGCGGCTCCGGGCAGGTCCTCCGCAGTGGCGCTCGAGCGCACCGCGACCGGGCCGGCACCCAACTCGGCGTATGCGGTGGTGATCGCTTTGAGCAGCTCATCCGGCACGGTCGCCGCTTCGAACTCGGCCCGCAGTGCTGCCGCGTTGCCGGACACCATTGACCTGGCGACCTCGGCGTAGGCGTCGGTGGTGATCACGAAGCCGTCGGGGACGGCGAATCCGGCGTTGATGAGCTCGCCGAGGTTCGCCGCTTTGCCGCCAGCCGAGGCCAGGTCATCGCGGCCGAACTCGCGCAGCGGAACGACGCACGCCACGACGACCTCCGATCCCGGCCTCGCACGCCGGCCGAATAGAAGACGAACCGTTCTCTACTGACAATACTCCCACCATGTTGGGAACGCACTAATCTCAGGTGGTTTCGAAGTAGAGCCAGGCCCATGTCTCAGCGGGGAGATCCCGGGGCAGCGCGGGCAGATTCGACACCCTGGAGCCCGTGACGTTGCGGACGATCTCGGTCAGACCTCGACCTCGGCCGGTGAACACCGCTTCGACGAACCGCTGGTAGCGCTGCTTTTCACGCCACGGCACCAGGGGATCGACTCTGCGATGCAGCTTCAGGATTCCTCCGTCGACTACGGGCACCGGGCGGAACGAACGCGCGGGAACCCTGCCGCAGAGCCGGAATTCATACCAGGGCGCCCACTGCGCGTTCAGCTGACTGCCGCCCGCGGCGCGTTTTCGGGCGACATCCCACTGCACCAGCAGCACCGCTTCCGACCAGGACCTCTCGTCCAGCAGGCGGCGTGTCATCGACGTCGTGATGCCGAACGGCAAGTTGCCGATCATCGAGTACGGCGCAGCGGGGAAGCGGAAGTCGAGCATGTCGCAGCGGACTACGCTGACCTGCGGATAGGCGTCTCGGAGCGCATCCGCCCAACGCGGATCGAGCTCGACAGCGACGACTTGTCGTCCACTGTGGACCAGATAGTGAGTGATAGCGCCTCGTCCGGCACCGAGTTCCACGATCGGCACCGGGGCTGGCTCGAAGAGGTCGACCAGGTGGCGGGCGACGCCCCGGTCGACCAGGAAGTTCTGGCCGAGTTCGCGGCGCGCTCGATCGCGCGCCGACCTGCGGCGGGTAGGCATGTTCGGGTTCTCCTGCGTTTCGCGGACCGGTCGGAACCGGACTCCCGCGAGCGCAGGTCAGTGCTTCAGGGCACGACGAACCGCGCGTCGGGAACGGGAGTCCGGACGCGGACGGCGCAGAATGCAGCTGCTGCGCCGCCTAGGCGGAACGCAGCCGGATGAAGTACGCGGCAAAACAAGCCATGCGGCGAAAGTAGCAAGGCGCGCACTTCGGCGACACCGATTTTTCGCGCCACAGCTGTGGAATCATCGATCCGGCCTGGTTCTCCGGCCCGGGAGCGTGCGCATGCGGATCTACCTCAGCGTCGACATGGAAGGGATCACCGGACTCGTCGACGCTCAAGACGTCCAACCCGCCGGGCGGGACTACGAGCACGGCAGGCTGATGATGGCCGAGGACGTCAACGCGGCCGTCCGAGGCGCGCTCACCGCCGGGGCCACCGATGTCGTGGTCAACGACGCGCACGGTCCGATGCGCAACCTCCGTTCCGACATGCTTCACCCCGCGGCCCGGTTGATCCGCGGAAAACCCAAGGCCATGGGCATGCTCGAAGGACTCGACGACAGCTTCGACGCGGCGCTGTGCATCGGTTTCCACTCGCGGGCCGGCACTTCGGGAGTGCTCAGCCACAGCTTCATGGGCCACGAGATCGAAGACATCTGGCTCAACGAGCGCCCGGTCGGCGAGATCGGCCTGACGCACGCCACCGCCGCCGCGCTCGGCGCTCCCGTGGTGCTGCTCTCCGGCGACGACACCGCCTGCGCGGAGATGACCAAGTGGGATCCGGGCGTGCGGACCGTGCCGGTGAAGTACGCGCGAGGTCGTTTCGCCGCCGAACTCCGCCCGCTCGCGGAAGCCCGCGAAGCCATCGAAACCGCCGCCGCGGCCTGCCTGACCAGCGAACTCCCGACCCCGTCCGCGCCGGACACCACGACGCTGGCGGTGCGCTGGCAATCCGCTTCGGTGGCCGACACCCTGAAGGAGCTGCCCGGCGTCACCGGGCGCGATGACCGAACCGTCGAGATCAGCGGTCCGGTGGTCGACGTCTACCGGCAGTTCAGGGTGTGGATGACCGTGCCGGCGCTCTCGGCAACCAGCCACCCTACTGCTGATCCGTAGTCGCTCGACCACCCAGCGTTCCTTCTTTTCGGCGATCAGAACCAGTTTCGATAACTCTGCGTCGCGTGTTTGGTCGCTGTTCATCTTCCCGTACTGAAGCCATCGCCTGATCTGCCTAATGTCCGGGTGTTCCCGATGAGCACTTGGAGGTCCGCTTGTCTCCCCGACCGGACAACGGGCGGGTCATCCCGCTGCCGCTGCTTCCCCACCACTCCGCGAACCGTTCCTCGGTGACCTGCAAGTACCGCTGCGGCAACGCCTGCGCGCACGAGGCACCCAATACATCGGACAACTCCTACTTCGGCGACATCGCCGCGAGCGTGCTCAGCCGGCGCAACGCTCTGAAGGCCAGCGGCGTCGTCGCCCTGGCCGTCGGCGGTGCAGCCGCGCTGACCAGCACCGCAGCCGCCGTCCCGGCGCCGCTGCGCGGCCAGGGCCGGGCGAGCATCCCGGGCACCGACTTCGCCGTGGTCGCCCCGAACACCGAAGACGCCGTGGTCACCGCGGAGGGCTACGAGCAGGGTGTCGTGATCCGCTGGGGCGACCCGATCCTGCCCGGCGCGCCCGAGTTCGACTTCAACAACCAGACCGCGGCCGCGCAGGAGCAGCAGTTCGGCTACAACAACGACTTCGCCGAGCTGGTCCCGCTCGACGGCAGCGGCAAGAGCAACCTGCTCGTGGTCAACCACGAGTACACCACCGAAACCCACATGTTCACCGGGTACGACGAGAACAACCCGACCGAGGAGCAGGTGCGCATCGCGTGGGCCGCGCACGGGCTTTCGGTCGTCTACGTCGAGCGGGAGGGCAACGGCGGGCTCAAGCCGGTGCCGAGCCAGTACAACCGCCGCATCACCCTGAACACGCCGTTCGAGATGCGCGGACCGGCCGCCGGCAGTGACTTCCTCAAGACCTCGGCCGACCCCACCGGCACCAAGGTCCTCGGCACGCAGAACAACTGCGCGGGCAGCATGACGCCGTGGGGCACGATCCTGTCCGGCGAGGAGAACTTCAACCAGTACTTCGCCAACGCCGACTCGATCACCGACCCGACCGCCAAGAAGCGCCTCGCACGCTACGGGTTGAAGGGCACCACCAGCACCCGCAAGTGGGAGAAGTTCGACAAGCGCTGGGACCTCGCGCAGGAGCCGAACGAGACCAACCGCTTCGGCTGGATCGTCGAGATCGACCCGCACGACCCGAACTCCACGCCGGTCAAGCACACCGCGCTCGGGCGCTTCAAGCACGAAGGCGCGGCGGTCAAGGTCGCCGAGGACGGCCGGGTTGTCGCCTACTCCGGTGACGACGAGCGCTTCGACTACATCTACAAGTTCGTCTCCAACGGCAAGATCAAGCAGGGCAACAGCGCCCACGCCCGCCGGCAGAACATGACGCTGCTCGACGACGGCACGCTCTACGTCGCGAAGTTCGCCGGCAACAGCCCGGAAAGCGAGATCGACGGCACCGGCAAGCTGCCCGCCGACGGCGCCTTCGACGGCACCGGCGAGTGGATCGCGCTGGCCAGCGGCGACAAGTCGTTCGTGCCCGGCTTCACCGCCGAAGAGGTCTACGTCTTCACCCGACTGGCCGCCGATGCGGTGGGCCCGACCAAGATGGACCGGCCGGAGGACATCGAGCCGAACCCGGTCAACGGCCGCATCTACTGCGCGCTGACCAACAACTCCAACCGCGGTTCGACCGGCAACGCCGCGCCCGACGAGGCCAACCCGCGGGTCGGTAACAAGCACGGCCACGTCATCGAGATCGACGACGACGCCACCGGCACGACGCTGCGCTGGAACCTGCTGCTGGTGTGCGGCGACCCGAACGACCCGGGCACCTACTTCGGCGGTTTCGACAAGTCCCAGGTCAGCCCGATCTCGTGCCCGGACAACGTGGCGTTCGACCGGCACGGCAACCTGTGGATCTCCACCGACGGCAACGCGTTGAAGAGCAACGACGGCCTGTTCGCGGTTCCGGTGGACGGCCCCGAACGCGGCCAGGTCAAGCAGTTCCTGACCGTGCCGCACGGCGCGGAGACCTGCGGCCCGGTGGTCCGGGACAGCCTGGTGACCGTGTCCGTGCAGCACCCGGGCGAGCTCGACGGGGCGAGCGCGGACAAGCCTGCCTCCCACTGGCCGGACGGCGGCGACTCGCAGCCGCGCCCGTCGGTCGTGGCGGTGTGGCGCAAGGACGGCGGTGAGATCGGCCGACGCTGATCACACCTTGCGAGCGCGGGGGTCTCCGGCATCGACCGGAGGCCCTCGTTGCGTTTTCAGCGTCTCTGCGGACTCGGGCGGTTCAGCCTGGGCCGATGTTCCAGGACCAGCGTGCTTTTGCTGCTGCCATCAGCCAGGTTCTCACCTCTGCGGTTTCCGACTCGCGCGTTTCGCTGATCGGGTCGTTGGGGGCTGGCACCGCTGATGCGTACAGCGATGTCGACCTCGCTTGGGTGGTTCCGGAAGGTTCGGTGCCGACGTGCGTCGAACGGTTGCCCTCGGTGCTCGGGACTGTGGCCGAGTTCGTTTCGGTGCGATCGTCGCCGGAGTTCCAGCGGTCTGCTGTGCGGAGGTCGGTCTTCGTGCGGTTCCGCCGAGTTCCGCTGTTCTGGCGACTGGACCTGGCTGTTTGGGCTGCCTCCCACGCTTTCGACGAGAGCGCGGACATCGACAACCCGGAGGCTCGCGGCGCGGACTGGTCGCTACCGGAAAGCGCTGCGATGAACGCGATCGGCGCGCGCAAGGAGGTGCTACGCGGCCGTTCCTCACTTGCAGACGGCTTGCTGTCGCGCGGTTTTCAACGCATCGACGCGCCAGACCCCGGCGGCGACTGGCACACCCGCATCACCAGCCTCGCCCGCGCGGCGGCCTCCCGAGCCCCGAACTCGACGATCTCAGCAACGAGATCGTCGACCTGGCAACCGACCTCCACTGACCGCCCGATCCCGCCGCCCCATAAGCGATCTCCAGGTTCCGCCTACTGCCGGGTAACTACAGTTTCAATTGAAACTGTGATCCCTCGTGCCTGGGATTTACAGTTTCAATTGAAACTGTGGTTCCGGCGCAGCCGCGGGTCGAGGGCCTCGGGATCAGTTCTGGTTTGAGGATTCGGCTCGCGGGGATGCTTTGAGGGCGATCACGGTGATTGCTGCTGCGACCATCACGATGCCGACGATCCACAGGCCTGCTCGTTGGGAGCCGGTTGCGTCTTTGAGGGCTCCGGTGATGTAGGGCGCGGCGAAACCGCTGATGTTGCCCAGGGAGTTGATCAGCGCGATGCCTCCTGCGGCCGCTGCCCCGGCCAGGAAATTACTGGGGAGTGCCCAGAACGCGGGCAGCGCTGAGCAGACGCCGACCGCGCAGACCGTCACCGCGACCATCGCCAGGAACGGATTTCCCATGTACAGCGCGATCGGGATGCTCAGGCCGCCGAGAAGCAGCGGCAGGGCTACGTGCCACACCCGTTCCCGCTTCCGGTCACCGTGCGCGCCCCAGATCACCATCGCCACCGCGCCGATCACGTAGGGCACCGCCGTGATCAGACCCGTCTCCATAGTGGACAGTTCGGTACCGTACTGCTGCTCGAAGCCCTTGATGATGGTGGGCAGGAAGAACCCGAGCGCGTACAGGCCATAGGCGATGCCGAAGTACACGAACGCCAGCGCCAGGATCCGCGGGTGGGTCAGCGCCTTCCGCAGCGGCCAGCTGTGCTCGGCCTCGGTCTGCTCGCGCTCGGCGTCCAGCTGGTCGCTCAGCCACGTGCGTTCCTCGGCGGTGAGCCACTTCGCTTCCGACGGGCGGTCGGTCAGGTAGAACCAGGTGACGAACGCCAGCAGGATTGCCGGCACACCCTCCACCAGGAACATGAACCGCCAGCCGGACAAGCCGAAGATCCCGTGGCCGCTGGTGATCAGCACGCTCGACACGGTGGCGCCGATCGCGCTGGACACCGGCACCGCGGCCATGAACAGCGCGACCGCCCTGGCCCGCTGCGCGGCCGGGAACCAGTAGGTCAGGTACAGGATGATGCCCGGGAAGAACCCGGCCTCGGCCACGCCGAGCAGGAAGCGCAGCACCACCAAGGTCGTGGCGTTCGGCACGAACGCCATCACCGTGGCCACCGCGCCCCAGGTGATCATGATGCGGGCGAGCCACTTCCGCGCCCCGAACCGGTGCAGCGCGAGGTTGCTCGGCACCTCCAACACCAGGTAGCCGAGGAAGAAGATGCCCGAGGCGAAACCGAAGACCGTTGCGGTCATGCCGAGTTCGTCGTTCATCCCGTTCGGGCCGGCGAAGCCGATGTTGACCCGGTCCAGGTAGTTGACGAAGTACAGCAAGCACAGGAACGGCATCAGCCGCACGGCGACCTTGCGAAGGATCCGGTTCTGCACCGAGGCAGGGGCTGCATCAACTCCGCTCATCCGAGTGACCTAAACCGCACCCACTCATCAGGTCAAGAGGTCAACCACTGGATGAGATGGCCGGTAACTGTGGCTCGACTCACCGAAGCTACCGTTAAGGCATGCCCGAACGCCCAATTGCCCTGGTCACCGGCGCCTCACGCGGTATCGGTGCCGCCGTCGCCCGCTCGCTTTCCGACACGCACGATCTGCTGTTGGGCGGGCGCGACGCCGACGCGCTGCAAGCACTCGTCGCCGAGCTCCCCGAAGCCAAGCCCTGGCCGGTCGAGCTCACCGACCACGAAGCCGTTGCCAACGCGGTCGCCGACATCGATCGGCTCGACGTCGTGGTGCACTGCGCCGGTCTGGTCGAGCTGGCCGCGGTCGCGGACGCTCCCAGCGACTCCTGGCGACGCACGTTCGAGCTGAACCTGTTCGCCGTCACCGAGCTGACCCGGCTCCTGCTGCCCAAGCTGCGTGACAGCAAGGGCCACGTGGTGCTGGTCAACTCCGGCGCGGGGCTATCCGCGAAGCCGAACTGGGGCTCCTACGCCGCCAGCAAGTTCGCGCTGCGCGCCTTCGCCGACGTGCTCCGCGCCGAGGAAGCAGTGAACGGCTTGCGGGTCACCTCCGTGTTCCCCGGTCGCACCGCCACCGACATGCAGCGCGGTGTTCGCGAGCAGGAAGGCGCCGAGTTCCAGCCTGGCGACTACCTGCGGCCCGAGTCGGTCGCCGAGCCGATCGTCTCCGCGGTGCGCGCCACCGCCGACGCCCACCTCACCGAGATCGTCATCCGCCCCTCCTAATCTGGTCGGACGGCTTCCCGGCCGGGTTGTCGACGTTGTGACGTCCGACCCGGCCGGCGCCGCGGTCCAGCCGGGGGGCGGCCCGGTGGCCCAGCCCACCCCGCCCAGACTTGCCGCTGAACTGTCCGACTCAGCCGCGGATGTGCTGCGCTGCGGTGCGGGCTGCCGCCTGCACTGCGCGGCGGTCCACCTGGGTGGGTTCGCGGTCGCGCAGCACTCGGTCGCCGGCGACCCAGACGTCGCGGACGCAGCGCGATCCGGACGCCCACACCACGTTCGCCAGGATCTGCTCGTCCGGCACGTCCAGACCGGTGGCGAAAGCCGGGTTGTCGACGTCGAGGTGCACGATGTCGGCCCACTTGCCCGGCTCCAACGAGCCGATGTCGTCGCGGTGCAGTGCCTCAGCTCCGCCACGCGTCGCGGCGAGCAGCGCCGCGCCAGCGCTCAGCGCGGTCGCGTCACCGGTCACGGTGCGCGCGAAGAGTCCTGCCAACTGCACCTCCTCCCACAAGTCCAGGTCATCGTTGCTGGACGGCCCGTCAGTACCCAGGCCGACCGGGACACTGGCTGCCAGCAGGTCGACCAGCCGCGCCGTCCCCGAAGCGAGCTTCGCGTTGGAACCGGGGCAGTGCGCCACCCCGACTCCGCGGCGTGCGAACAACGCGATGTCCTCGTCCGACAGGTGCACTCCGTGCGCGGCGAGCACCCGGCCGTCGAGCACACCGAGCTTCTCCAGCAGTGCGGGCACCGAACCGAACTGCTCCCGCTGCTCGACGTCTTCAGCGAGGGTCTCCGCCACGTGCGTGTGCACCAGCGCCTCACGTTGCTGCGCGGCCTCACCGATCGCCTGCAACGCCTCCGGCGGAAGCGTGTACGCCGAGTGCGGCCCGTAGGCGAGCTCCACCCGATCGCCCCGCCCGAACCGCAGGCCGTCGGCGTCGATCCACCGGTTGATCCCGTCGACCATGCCCTGCCAGCCGCCGAGCTTGTCCAGCTCGGGAGTCGCGATCACCGCGGAAGCGAACACGACGCGCGACCCGACCGCGAGGGTGGCGTTGACCACCGACTCCCCGTCGAAGTACATCTCGGCGCTGGTCGTGACCCCGGCACACAGCATCTCGACGCACCCGAGCTCCATGCCCGCTCGGATGTCCGACGGCCGCAGCCTCGCCTCCGCGGGCCAGATCACCTCTCGCAGCCAGCGCAGCAACGGAAGATCGCCACCCATCCCCCGGAGCAGCGTCATCGGGCTGTGCGCGTGCGAGTTGATCAGGCCCGGCAGCAGGATCCCGCTGCATTCGCGGACGTTGACGTCGTTCGGACGCTCCGGCGCACCGATGCTCGGGCCGCAGTACACGATGCGACCGGCCTCATCGATGTCAACCACCGCATCCCGGATGACCGAGCATTCCGGGTCGCAGGGCAGGACCATCGGCGCGTGCAGGCGTAGTGCGATCGGCATGTCCGCATTCTGCCGGATGCCTGTCAGGCACCTAAGCCGTTCATGAGCTGCATCATGATCACTCCTGCCAAGGTCGCGATTCCGGCGAGCACTGCCACGAAAACGGTGTCCTGGGTTCGCTTCGTCATGAATCCAGGATCACCGGACTAGGGCCCTTCTGACCTCGGCTGAACGGTCAACTGCCCTCCTTCGATCGGTCATTGCCCGAGGGGCCCGAAAGCCAGATGGCCGACCTCTACCGGGTGCAGGCCGTCATGCCTCCTCCGGCGCTCCGGTCTCGGTCAGACGACCGCCGTCCAGCCGGAGCCAGCGCTCCACTCCGATCTCCGCCAGGAACCGCTCGTCGTGGCTGACCACCACGAACGCGCCTGCGTAAGCGTTGAGCGCGCTCTCCAGCTGACCAACGCTGACCAGGTCCAGATTGTTGGTGGGCTCGTCGAGCAGCAGGAGCTGAGGCGCTGGCTCCGCACTCAGAACGCAGGCCAGCGTCGCGCGCAGCCGCTCACCACCGGACAGCGCACCGATCGGAAGATGCACGCGGGAGCCCCGGAACAGGAAGCGCGCGAGCAGGTGCATTCGCCGCGACTCCGGCATCCCCGGTGCGAACTGGACCAGGCTCTCCAAAACCGTGCGGTCCAGGTCCAGGAGATCGAGTCGCTGGGACAGGTAAGCGATCCGCCCGTCGACCCGCTTGATCTCGCCGCGCTCCGGCGCCACCTGGCCTTCCACCAGGCGCAGCAGCGTGGACTTCCCGGAACCGTTCGGGCCGGTCAGCGCGATCCGCTCCGGTCCCTTGATCGCCAGGTCCAGGCCCTCCTCCGCGAAGATCTCCCGCTCGCCGCGGCGGGCCTGCATTCCTTCGCCGAGGAACACCACGCGCCCGGCCGGGACGCGGGTGCCCGGCAGGTCGAGCGCGATCTTGTCGTCGTCCCGCAGCGCTCGGCTCGCCTCGTCGAGGCGGGTTCTGGCTTCGTTGACCCGGTTGGCGTGCGTCTCCTTCGCCTTGCCCGCGGTCTCCTGAGCCCGCCGCTTCAGCCCGCCGGAAACGATCTTCGGCAGTCCGGCGTTGCCGATGTTGCGAGCCGCGTTGCTGGCCTTGCGCTCAGCTCGTTCGCGGGCCTGCTGCATCTCCCGCTTCTCGCGCTTGAGCTCCTGCTCAGCGTTGCGGACGTTCTTCTCCGCAACCTCCTGCTCAGCGCGCACGGCGTCCTCGTACTCGGTGAAATTACCGCCGTAGAAGCGGGTTTCGCCGCTTCCGAGCTCGGCGATGCGATCCATCTGGTCGAGCAGCGAGCGGTCGTGGCTGACCAGCAGCAGGCAGCCGTTGAACTCCTCGAGCACGCCGGCGAGCTTGCGCCGCGCATCGCGGTCGAGGTTGTTGGTCGGTTCGTCCAGCAGCAGCACGTCGGGGCGCTTGAGCAACTGCGCGGCGAGACCGAGCGAAACCACCTGGCCGCCGCTGAGGGTGTGCAGCTGCCGGTCGAGTTGGACGTCGTCGAGGCCGAGCCGGTCCAGTTGGACGCGAGTGCGCTCCTCGATGTCCCAGTCGTTGCCGATGGTGGCGAAGTGCTCCTCGTCGACGTCGCCGGATTCGACGGCGTGCAACGCCTTGATCACCGCGGACACCCCCAGGACCTCGGCGACGGTCAGGTCACCGACGAGCGGGAGGGTCTGCGGCAGGTAGCCGAGCACGCCGTTCGTGGACGCGGTTCCGCTGCTGGGCCGGTATTCGCCCGCGATCAGCTTGAGCAAGGTGGATTTTCCTGCCCCGTTGGGCGCGACGAGGCCGGTGCGGCCACTGCCCACCGTGAACGACAGCCCGTCGAAGACAGGTGTGTCGTCCGGCCAGGAGAAGGAGAGGTTCGAGCAGGTGATGAACGCTTCGGACATGCGAGAGCCCTCGGATGCGATGCGGGCGCGCTGAGGCAACCCGGTGGTGAACGGGGAAACGTGACATGACGGAATCGCCACCGCGGCGGCGCTGCGCGCCTGCCCGTGGCTGATCACTACCGGGAATCACCCGGAGATGTCGTCGTCCCCTGCCACTGCCGCTCCTCGGTTCACGATCACTTGCAGGTCGTGAGCCTAACAGCAGCCAACCCGGATCGCGGACTCATTTTCCGGCCGCAGAAGCAGCTTTCACTCCCCGTCCATCAAGCCGCTGCGCCAAGCCCAGGCCGCCGTCTCCACCCGGTTGCGGGCCTTGATCTTGCTCTGCGCGGAGGCGAGGTGGGTCTTCACCGTCGACAGGGACATGAACAGCTCCTGCCCGATCTCGCCGTTGGTCAGACCGCGCGCGGTCGCCCGGACCACGTCGAGCTCGCGCTCGGTGAGATCCACTTGCGGGACCGCTCGGCGCTGCACCTGCGGCTGTGAGAAGTGCTTGAGCAGTCGCACCGTGATCTGCGGCGAGACCAGCGCATCCCCGCGCTGGGCGGCTCGGATGGCCTCCAGCAGCAGCGTTGGACCGGCGTCCTTGAGCAGGAATCCGCTCGCCCCGTTGCGCAGCGCGCGGTCGACGTACTCGTCCAGGTCGAAGGTGGTCACGACCACGACCTTGATCGGGTCGGCCACGTCGGGACCGGCCAGCTGCTTGGTCGCCTCCAGTCCGTCGATGCCCGGCATGCGGATGTCCATCAGGCACACGTCCGGCTGCTTCTCCCGCGCCACCCGAACCGCGTCCACGCCGTTGGCGACATCGGCGACCACCTCGATGTCGTCCTGGGACTCCAGGATCATTCGGAACCCAGCGCGCACCAGCTCCTGGTCGTCGGCGATCAGCACCCGGATCATCGCTGTCCCTCATCTCCGCTCTGCTCGTCCAGCGGCAGCACGGCTTCTACCCGCCAACCGACGTGTTCGCCCGGCCCGGCGTGGAACTCACCGCCGAGCAGCTCGATCCGCTCCCGCATCCCGACCAGACCGTATCCCCCCGACCCACCGACGGGTTGGCGGCGCACCCCAGAACCGTCGTCGGTGATCAACGCGTACAGATTCGTGGTGTCGGCCCACACCCTGACCTGGACGTAACTCGCTTCCAACGCGTGCTTCTCCGAATTCGTCAGGGATTCCTGCACCACGCGCAGCGCGGAGCGCGCCACTTCCTGGGGGACCGTCCGATCCACCAGATCGACCTTCAGGTCCACCCGAGTCTGATCGGTGTGCTCGGTGGTGTGGCGCTGGGCGGATTCCACCAGCGCCCGCAGGTCGGCCTCGAGGTCGGTGGTGGCCTGTTCCGTCGCGGCCGAAGCCCCGGCAGGTTCAGTGCTGCGCATGCTCCCCACCAGCCGCCGCATCGCGGTCAGCGCTTCGGTGCCGCTGTCCGAGATCCGGGCGAGGGCTTCGGTCGCCGCCTTCGGGTTCTTCTCCGCCACCATCTGCGCTGCCTGCGCCTGCACCACGATGCCGGTGACGTGGTGCGCCACCACGTCGTGGAGTTCGCGCGCCAACGCCATCCGCTCGGCATGCTGCGCACTCTCCACCGCGGAGTGCACGGACCGGGCCCGTTCCCCGTCCCTGGCGCGGAAGTACATCCCGGTGCCGACCGAGATCACCAGCAGCAGGCCGCCCATGAACAGCGGCGAGATCAGGTCGCGCGTGAGACTGTCGTTGAAGAAGGTGCTGGTGCCGCTGTACGCGGGGGTCATGAACAGGGCGAACAGCGTCGTCCCGACCAGCACGCCGGTGGCCTCGATCGCCCGGCGGATCTCCGCGTGGCGGACCGCGTAGGTCACCAGCAGCATGCCCGCTCCGGTCGCCGCGATGGACACCGGTCCCAGCAGGTTCCCGCGGCTGCCGGTCAACCCCAGCAGCCACATCGCCAGGACCGTCAGCCCGATCGTCGCCGCCCCCAGGTAGGCGGACTCGATGGGCCGCCTCGGAGCGAACGCGGCGAGCACTGCCAAGACCAGACCGTTGAGCAGCACCACCAGGTTCGACAGGAAGGACAGTTCGCCGTTCTTGCTGAACTCCAGGAACAGCAGGATGCTCAGCGCGGCCATCACCGGCCACTGGCGGCGCATCAGCTCCTGCATCGGCGAACCCTGGAAGCGCCTCCGGCCGGGCCAGTTACCGCGCAGGTAGAGACCGGTGCCGGTGACCAGGAGCAGCTGCAGGAATCCGAAGGACAGCGTCTGCTCGAAGTCGCCGCCCCCGTAGTTCGACGCCTCCAAGCGGACCACGACCGAGGCCAGGCAGGCCAGCACGAGCGTGGCGGTGACCGGGATGGCTTTGCGCAGCGGGCTGGATTTGAAGGTGTAGAGCACCAGCAGCAGGCCCGCGGCGTTCTCCGTCGGCAGGATCTCGTCCAGGCCGAGCGTGTGGACGTGGACCCTGAGCACCACGAGCACCGCGGTGTTGCCGAGCAGGACCGCCGCCGCGAGCAGTCCGCACCGGACCGGGTACCGCCGGCCGAAGACGGCCAGCAGCGCCATCGCGGTGATGCCCGGGATCAGCAACATCCCGTACCGGTAGTGGCCGGAAGAGCTGATCAGCACCAGGGAGTCGCCGGCCCAGATCAGCCCGAGCAACGCCGCGAAGATCCACTGCTCGCGCAGCAGGCTGCCGAACCGGCGCCACCAGGGCGCGTCCGATTCGGTTCCCGTCGCCGTCACGAAACTGCTCACGCTCAAACCGTAGACGGTGCGCTCATCCGAGCGCCTTGGCCGATCGGTCCGAACAACCTGGCCGATAGGCCGACCTCCGCCGAACGATCAGCGGCCCGCAGGCCGATCCGAAAACTGCTGCCGCCGACCACTCTTGATCGCAATGCGGCGGCCCGCACCCAGCGGCGCCCCATCACGACAGCAGTGCACACGAGCAGGAGGCAGACATGTCGGCTCCCTTGGCCGCGCAACGGCCCGGCGATCCGTTCCTGGTGGGACGGGGGCTGGTCAAGAACTACGGTGCGCACCGCGCCCTGGCCGGGGTGGACGTCTCGTTCCGCGCCGGTGAAGTGGTCGCGATCGTGGGGCCGTCCGGGTCGGGCAAGACCACGCTGCTGCACGTGATGGCCGGCATCCTGCGCCCGGACGGCGGTGAGGTCCTACTCGACGGGCACCGCATCGACCAGCTCGGCGAGACCAAGCGCAGCGCGCTGCGCCGCCACGAGTTCGGGTTCGTGTTCCAGCAGGGCATGCTGGTCGGCGAGCTGACCGCGGCCGAGAACACCGCGCTGCCGCTGCTGCTGGCCGGGGCCAACAGAAAGCAGGCCATGGCCGGTGCGCGGGACTGGCTGGGGCGGCTCGGCCTCGGCGGGCTGGAGGACCGGCTGCCCGGTGAACTCTCCGGCGGCCAGGCTCAGCGGGTCGCGATCGCACGGGCGCTTGCCCACCGACCAAAGGTGATCTTCGCCGACGAGCCGACCGGGGCGCTGGACACGCGCACCGGCGAAGAGACCACGCAGGCGCTCTTCGAGGCTGCGGCCGCCACCAATGCAGCAGTGGTGATCGTGACGCACGACCGCGACCTGGCCGCCAAGGCCGGCCGGGTGGTGGAGATCCGCGACGGACTCATCGCCGGCGGGGTGATGGCCGCATGAATCCGGTGCAACTAGCGCTGCGGGTGCTGCGCGTTGATTCGCGCAGTCGCCTGTCCGCAGTGCTCACCGCCGCGGGAGTCGCGGTGGCCACCGCGTTGATCCTGTTCCTAGCGACGCTGCCGAACGCCACCGAGGCCCGGCTGCAGCGTTTGGCGTGGCAGGAAGGCTCGGCGAACCAGTCCGGCGTGACGATGGCCAGCCGGGACTTCTTCGAGAACCAGACCATCGCGCGGCTGGACGTCTCCGGCAAGGCCGAGCCGGGCACGGGCGTGCCGGACTACCCCGGTCCTGGCGAGGTGTTGCTGTCGCCGCGGCTGGCCGAACTGGCTCAGCAGCACCCGAGCGGTGAACTCGCCGACAGGTTCGCCGGCAAGGTGATCGGCACGCTCGACGAGAGCTCGCTGAAGTTCCCGGAGCAGCTGGTCGCCGTCGTCGGGCACCCACCGGGAACGCTGGACGCGGAGAAGGCGGCCCTGTCCGGCTCGGCGGCGATCGACAACGGCGACATCATGCTGGAAATCCTGGCCGGCGTGGGCATCGTGGTGCTGGCGATCCCCAGCATGGTGCTGGTCGCCTCGGCCGCACGCCTGACCGCCGCACGCCGGGAACGCCGACTGGCCGCGCTGCGGTTGGCCGGTGCCACGCCGGGTCAGGTGATCGGCGTGGTCACCGCGGAGACGGCCGTCGCCGCCGTGGCCGGCACCGTCGCGGGCCTGCTGCTGAGCTGGCCGCTGCGCTACCTCGGCATGCACATCCCGTGGGGCGGCGGCACCTGGCTGGCCAGCGACTTCACCCCGTCAGCGGTCACCGTCGCGCTGCTCGGCCTGCTGATCCCGACGCTGGTCGTGCTGGCCGCGGTGCTGGGCCTGCGGCGGGTGGTCCGGACGCCGATCGGCGCGGCGATGAGCCACGCGCGGAAGCGTCCGAAGGCGTGGCGACTGCTCGCGCTGGTCGCTGCGGGCGGCGTCTTCCTCATCGGGCTGTCCTCCTCCGACGGGACCGCCGGCATCGGGCTCCTGCTCGCTTCGCTGGCTGCGGTGCTGCTGTCCGCGTCCGTCGTCGGTCCGTGGCTGACCGGGATGATCGGTTCGCTGTTCGCCAAGATGTGGCGGAAACCGTCGGTGCTGCTGGCCGGCAGGCGGTTGAGCAGCGATCCGCAGGCCGCCTACCGCTCGGTGTCGGGCATCGTCCTGGCGGTGTTTGTCGGGACAATGGCGCTGACCCTGCTGCCCAGCTTCGAGGGGTTCGCCGGCGGTGGCCGCTCGTTCAAGGACTCGGTCCTCTACCTGGACACCCCGACAGCGCTAGCCGTTGATCAGGAAAAACGCATCAAGGACCAGTTGGCCAGCAGCGGCGCCGACGCAACGGTCGTGCGCGCTGAGCGGGTCGTCGTGGAGAAGTCGGAGAACGACAGCGTCTTCGGGATCGTGATCAACTGCCGGGATGCCGCCGCGGTGACCCGCCTCGACGTCGGGGACTGCGCCGGCCCACCGTCGATCCGGACCCCGGGCGCCCAGGAGCTGCCGAGCTCGGGCATGCGGATCCAGGCCTACCCGACGCAGGGCACCTCCTCCGTCGACGAACTGCCGACAGTCCCGCTGCCCGAGGGAGTCCCGGTGCACCAGCTGGGCGGAAACCAGGACCAGGATCTCGACTCCACGGTGCTGATCGACCCCGCGCTCGTCCCCGGGTTCGGCGATCAAGGGGAATCGACCCTGGCCGTCAGCCCGGCAACCGATGCGGACCGTGAGAAGGTGCGCACGGCGCTCGCAGTGGCCCTCCCCGGGGAGAGCTTCAACAGCCGTGAACTGCGGCTCTACGACCAGCAGACGATTCTCGGCGACCTCAAGCGGGTCACCGCGATCGGGCTCGGGCTGACCGCCCTGCTGGCCGGGTCCAGTGCTGCGATCACCGCGGCCTCGTCGGTGATCGACCGGCGACGGACCCTCGCCGCGCTGATCGCCGCAGGCACCCCAGTCCGGATGCTCGGCCGAGCGCTGCGCGCCGAAACCGCGCTGCCCGCGTTCGTCGCGACGATCGGAGCGGGCGCAGCCGGGATCGCGGTCGCGGCCGGGATCTTCGGCCTGTTCACCGAAGAACTCCCGGTGGTGATCAGCGGCTGGCTGTTCGCACCGGTAGTGATCGGCATGGTCGTCGCGGTGATCGCGGCCGCCAGCAGCGGTCCGATACTGCGCCGAATCGGCGCGGAGCGCATCAGCGAGGAGTAGACCAGCGGCAGGTCGGTCGGTGTGCGGGCACGGTCGGAAACGGCCGTGCCCGCACACGTCTTTCCAGAAGGCCGAGTCCGGGAAGCCGAGACCGAACAGCCCAGTCCACCCAGCCGATCGGCCGGTCCGGCGGCTCGCAGGACTGGCCGATCGGCCACCCGGACCGACCACCTGACCGATCCGCCAGACCACCTGAAAAGGAGACGCTTGTGGTGTCAACGGGGAAGGGGCGCAGCGAGCGGAGCGCCAGAGCCAGGAAGGTCGGGGTCGAAATGTTCACCACCACGTTCTCCATCATCGGAGCCGTCCTCGCGATGGCCGTGCTGCTGCTCATGGCGCTCAGCTCGATCCTGCTGGAGCAGTTCTCGGCGCACCGGAGCTCGGACGAGTCGATCACTCACCGAACGGCTCAGTACCCAGGAAACGCCGGTTCAGCCGGGCCAGTTCGTCGTAGCGGGGTCGCCTCGGCTCGGGCGACGGGTGGTCACGCAGTGCTCCCTGGCGGGCACGCTGGCTCGCTTCCCTGCTGACGCTGAACATCGGCCGGGATGCGCTGGTGCGCGGACCGGAGCGCAACCAGGCCAGCCGCTGCAGAGCCTCGCTGTGGTGGTCGGTGATCGTGACCCGCGCGGAGTCGAACGAGAACAGCACGGCCCGGTTGATCTCGACGATTGCCCGGTCCCGCCACAGAGTTCGTTCGGTCGAGGTGTCCATGCCCAACCGCTCGGCGACGTGCCTGGTGACGCCGTAGGCGTTCTCGTCGGCCAGCCCGCGGGTGCCGATCTCGGTGCCCACGAACCAGGTGTTGAACGGCGCGGCCGGGTACCGGATACCACCGATCTCCAGCTGCATGTTGCTGATCAGCGGAACGGTGTGCCAACGCAGTCCCAGCTCCACGAACCACGGGTGATCCGGATGCTCCAGCGGAACTTCCTGAACCACATCGCGCGGCAGGGTGACCAGCTTGATGCCTTCGTGGGCGGTTTCCACGACCAGCGGCAGGTGGTCGAAGCGGCCGCGCTGGTTCGGCGGTTTCCAGCCCATTCGCTGCACTTCAGCGGTGAAGCCGCTGTAGCGGGCGTCGCCGAGCACCCCGCCGCTGGACATCGTGTAGCCCGCGTAGCGCACCACCTGTTCGTTCCAGATGCGCGGACCGGAGGTGCCCGGAGCGTCCGGGGCGAAGACGGTGATCATCGGCTGGATCCGGCCGGCGTTGGTGGCCAGGCGCAGGTGTTCGAAGCACTCGCTGGCGATGGCCGAGGCGTTGCACAGCCCGCGCAGGTCGCGGACCTTCAGCTGGCGCCACGAAACTCCGCTGGTGCACCAACCGCTGTCGCGGAGCGCGACGCGGGCACCGTAGGCGAGTTCGGGACCGGTGTGTTTGTAGGTGCCGGTTTCGGCGATCGAGTGGCGCACTTCGACGAGCCGTTCGGCCAGCGACCCGGCCTTCGGGTGCGCGTCGTGGAATGCGCGTAGGAAATCCTCGGCGGCCGAGACGTCCGTGGTCGAATCCGCCCGGACGAACGCGGCCGGTGAACCGCCGCCGGGCTCGCCGACCTCGCGCACACCGTCGAGAACCGGCTCCAGCGGGCGTTGCTGGATCAGGATCACTTCATCACGGGTAACCGTCACGGGCCGGAAACGTAGTCGCGATCGGTGCTTACTCGTCACTCCAGCGGCACTCTTCTTTCCGGTGAACTTCCAGGCCACGATCGCAGCCAAAACCACCGGACGTAAGCACCTTCGAGCAATCGGCACCCAAACTTGATCGCTCGATCAAGTGAATTGTTATCTGTTGATCTTCAGATTCGGCGATTCCGATGCTCGCGCCGGAGGCGAGTTGCGGGGCCCGGAAAACGCCAGCCGCTCACGTCCAGAACGGCAATGCTGACGGCGCGACCGACCAGAGCAGATCAGAACAGGCGCTCAGGCGGGCGTCCGCACCATGAACACGTCCACCGGATCCTCGGATTCGAGGGCGAACCCGTGCCGCTCGTACAGCCGTCGGGCCGGACTGCCCTGCAGCACGTTCAACCGGACCAAGGCGCCGTCGCGGTCGCACCGCTCCAGCAGCCAGCGCAGCACTCCCGAGCCGATGCCACTGCCCTGCAGGTGCGGGGCAAGGTAGAAGTGCTCCAGCCAGTGGGCGTCGTCGGCCGGCCGCAGGGCCACACAGCCAGCGAACGTGCCGCCCACTTCGATCACCTGGGTGCACGACGGATCGAACCCGTCGCGCAGCCGTTGCCGCACGCGCTGCTCGTCGTACCGCCCGAGCCGCTCCAGATCCGCCCGCAACACCACGGCGCGCAATTCCGCTACCGCATCGACATCCGCAGCCGAAGACGGTCGAACATCCCAGCTCACCACGACCGGCACGCTACTGCGCCCGAGCTAGACACCCAGGTTCGGCTGGTCGATGACCCATCGCCAGCTGCCGTCCGGCTGGCGGCGGGCCACCTCGACGGTGGCACCGCCACCGGCCAGCAGCACCGAGGTCAACGCCAGATCCCCGTTGCGGATCGGCGGTTGCGCAGCACCGGGAGCGAACTGCGGAGAACCCGCCACGATCTGCTCGTAAGTAGCGCGGATCGCCACGTGCCCGACGGCGGGCCCGGCCGGCGTGACCAGGACCGCGTCGGGTTCGTAGAGCTCCACCAACCCGTCCACGTCCCCGGCGTTGAGTCGCTCCAGGACGAACCGGTTGAGGTCTTCCGGGCACTGCGCACGCTGACGAGCCATCGTCGTCCTCCTTCTCTGATGAGCGGAGGATGCCAGCGGGCTACGACAGATCAGATGCGTTCGAAGATCAGGTCGTGGATGACCCGGCCCTCTTCGTGGGCGCGGTTCTCGAACTTCGTGACCGGTCGCCATTCCGGTCGCGGCGCCCAGCCGTCCGGCTCGTCGGCGTAGCGGTTGTGCAGCTGCGACTCGCCCTGGCAGACCTCCATCATCTGCTCGGCGTAGTTCTCCCAGTCCGTGGCCAGGTGCAGCACACCGCCCGGCTTGAGCCGCGAGGCGATCAGCGCCACGGCCTCGGCCTGGACCAGCCGCCGCTTGTGGTGGCGCTTCTTCGGCCACGGGTCGGGGAAGTAGATGCGGACCTCGTCCAGCGAGCCCGGCTCGAGGTGGTCGCGCATCAGCACGATCGCATCGCCGCGCAGCAGCCGGAGGTTGCTGACCTCGAGCTTCTCAGCGCGGAGCATGAGCTGGGCCAGGCCGGGCTTGTAGACCTCGACGGCCAGGTAGTTGGACTCGGGCTGGGCGGCCACCAACTGCGAGGTCGTCTCGCCCATGCCGGAACCGATCTCCAGCACCACCGGCGCCGTCCGGCCGAACCAGGACGTCACGTCCAACGGGCCTTCCGGCAGCGCGGTCACCTCGGTACCCATCTCGGGCCAGTAGCGATCCCAAGCGCGCTGCTGGCCCACCGTCATCCGCTCGCCTCGCTGGACGTAGCTCACGACGGTACGGCGGAACGGAACCTGCTGGTCAGACGCATTCACGAGGACTCAGTATCGCAAACCGGCTGCCCGTAGAAGCACCGCGGTGCCGGTCACCACGATTCGATCTGCGCGAGCATCGCCACCAGCCCGGTGACACCCCGGACCGGGATCGCAACGGGCTCGGGATCGCGGTGCGCGGGCAGCACGTTCAACCAGCCGTTGTGCTCGTCGGTGAGGGCCACGGTCGTCGGCATCTGCATCGGGGCGCGGTCCGATGGCGCGTACTCCCAGTACCCGGCTTCACCGGCGCCGGCCCAGGGCACGAACACCCAGCCCGGGCGGGAGCGCAGGGCCGCGTGCACCTCGTCCTCGACCGCGAACGCCGACTCGCGCGACGGGAGCTCTCCGCGGTCCAGCGCGCGTAGCCACCACGGCGCGGGCAGCCGCCGCTTGGCGCCGTGCAGCTTGCGGAACAGTTCGAGCACCTGCCGCTCGGGCGCGGTGTGGATCCAGCTGCGGCGCAGCGAAGCGGGCTTGGCCGCTTCCAGCGCCGGTGGGTGAGCTTCGGTCGCCAGCGACCACTCGAGTCGTGGCACCGGCTGGAGCTGCACGTCGTCCGCCGCACGCCCCTGACCGCTCCGGATGACCGAGCCTTCGTTCGATCGCACCGTTGGCCCACCCTTCTGCTGTTGAGAAAGTTGCGAGCCGCTAACTCGCCCTAGACCAGCTCATGCCCCAAGCAACGCTGGTTCGGGACAGTCCCTACTCAATGCATTACCACAACGGACGCGTTCAATGACAACATGTGGTCAACTGTGCCTTAATTCACAAGATTCGAACCGCTGGGGTGGAGAGAGATGGCTGACCAAACGATCCAACGAGTCGAGATCGACGGTGGCGTCGTCGTCGGCGTCGACAGCTCCGCGTCCTCGCTGCGAGCGCTCGTCCTGGCCGCGGGGGAAGCCAGACGCCGCAACGCCGCACTGCACGTGGTGCGCGCCTGGAGCCTGCGGACCGCCCCGCGCCCGGCGGACTGCCCGCCGAGCGTGATGCCGAGCATGGACGAGTTCCAGAAAACGGTCCGAGCGGACACCGAACGCCTCGTGGACGAGAAGCTCGGCGACCACAGCGACCTCCGAGTGGAGTTCCACATCGTCCACTCCCCATCCCCTCAAGCCCTGCTCTCCGCCTCAAGAGGAGCAGACCTCCTGGTCGTAGGCCACAGAGGCCGAGGAGGCTTCGCAGGCCTAATGCTCGGCTCAGTAGCCGAGCAATGCGTCCGCCACGCAGCCTGCCCAGTCCTAGTAGTCCGCCCCAACGTCTAACCACCAGACAACCTGCCAGGGACTTCCGCTTCTGGCCACCGGCCTGGGTCTTGGACTTTCAGCGTTCGTCCTGGCGAGGACGGCCCAACTGCCGTGTATTGGCATACATCAAGTTGGACACCCGCAGTCCAGGCGGGCGCTGAGGTTCCGCCACCGGCACCGCCACGCAAATCAGCCGCTGAAAATCCAAGAAGAAAGCACAGGGCCCGGGCCATCCCCCGAATGACAGCCCGGGCCCTCCCCCGTCCCGACCGCCGGCGCCCCCGAGCGCTGCTGCAGTCGGTCGATTTCACTTGTGCTCACCAGCCGCGCCATCGCCGGACCCCGCAGAAATGTCCATTGGGGACACTCCGGAGCGCGGCGATCTTGCACGTCGCGTGGGCGACGGCAGCGGCTCGATCTTGCCCTCGATCTTATCGGTCGACGTGATCAGACTCTCGGCCGGGCTGGGTAACGTTTTGCTATCCGCCGCCCAGCTGGGCATTTCCAGAGTTGATCATGGTGGGTTCCACCAAGATCGATCAGTGCTGGTCAGGCGTCCCTGCGTCGCACGACGACCAACGCGATCACCCAGATCGCGAGCACGACGCCCGCGAAGTACCCGAGCGAGCCCCACGGCCCCAGCGGCATTCCGTCCATGTCGCCGCCACCAGCCAGGAAGTTGCTGGCGTGGTTGAACGGCATCCACGTCTGGATGTCCTTGCCGACCTTCGGGATCAGGCCGACCAGGCTCTCCAGCAGCAGCGACCAGATCAGCAGCAGCGTCACCGCACCGGCGGTCTGCCGCAGCAGCGCGCCGACGGCGACCGCCAGCACCGCGCCGAGCGCGAACACCAGCCCGACGCCGGCGACCATCCGCCAGTCGTCCGCAGTGGTCAGAGCCAGATCCGAGCCGGGTGCCAGCAGATTCGACACACCCCACGAACCGAACGCCGCGATCTCGCCGAGCACCAGCGCCACCAGCGCGACCAGCACCGTCTTGGCGACCAGCGCGGCGGTGCGGTTCGGCACCGCGAGGAAGGTCGAACGGATCGTGCCGAAGCGGTACTCGGTAGTGATCGACAGCGTCGCCAGCACCAGCACCACCATCAGGCCGAACTGGTGGCCGACCTGCGTCATCGGCACCGACATGTCGTCCAGCTGGGACGCGAACAGGCCCGCGAATCCGATGGTCAGCGCCAGGGCGAGCGCGGAGCACCACCACGCCGAGCGGGTGGAGAAGAGCTTGATCCGTTCCACGGCGAGCAGGGTCATCGGGCCACCCCCGGAGCGATCGGCGCGTTCGCGGGCGCACCGAGATTCGTCTGGTATTCCACGGAATTGCTGGTCAGCTGCATGAAGGCGTCTTCCAGCGAGCTGCGCTGCGCGGTCAGCTCGTGCAGCACGATCTGGTGCTGCGCGGCGAGCTCACCGATCTGCTCGGTCGCGGCGTCGTCGATCACGAGCGTGTCGTTGCCGGTGGCGCGGGCACTCAGGCCCTGCGCGGCGATCAGCTGCTGCAAGTCGGCAGAGCGCGGCGAACGCACGAGCACGGCCTGCGAACCGGCGTTGTCCACGAACTGCTGGGTGCTGCACTGCGCGATCAGCTCGCCACGGCCGATCACCACGAGTTCTTCAGCCGTCAGCGACATTTCCGACAGCAGGTGGCTGGAAACGAAGACGGTGCGGCCTTCCGCGGCCAGGCCCTGCATGAACCGGCGGATCCAGTGGATGCCCTCCGGGTCCAGGCCGTTCACCGGCTCGTCGAACAGCAGGATCTTGGGGTCGCCGAGCAGCGCGCCGGCGATGCCGAGCCGCTGCGACATGCCGAGCGAGAAGCCCCCGGCGCGGCGGTTCGCAGCCTCCTCGAGGCCGACCATGCCGAGCACCTCGTCGACCCGCTTCTGCGGAATCCCGTTGGATTTGGCCAGCCAGCGCAGGTGGCTGCGCGCCGAGCGGTTCGGGTGCACCCACTTCGCGTCGAGCAGCGCGCCCACGGTGCGCAGCGGGCTCTTGAGGTCCTGGTAGCGCTTGCCATCGATGCGGACTTCGCCCGCGGTCGGGCGGTCCAGGCCGAGAATCATCCGCATGGTGGTGGACTTGCCGGCGCCGTTCGGGCCCAGGAAGCCCGTGACCTGGCCGGGCTTCACCGTGAACGACAGGTCGTTCACCGCGACTTTCGAACCGTAGCGCTTGGTGAGGCCGATCGCCTCGATCATGATCACTCCTGTTGCCGAGGACAACGCTGGGCGGCCCTCTCCGGGCCACTTGGTCCAGATTGCCCGGCTGGCGAGTGAGCCCGCATCGGACCGGCGTATCGACTTGGGATCAGACCCGGGTCGTAGTCCACCCTGACCAGAGGATGACCCGCTGACCAGGTCGAAGATCAAGATCTTCCCAATTTTAGGGAAATTTGGAGTTTTCCGGTTCAGCGGAACCAGCGGTCGAGGACGGTGGGCAGGCCGTCTTCAGCGACCGGACCGGCCACCTCGTCGGCCGCCGCGCGGACCGACTCCGGGCCCTGGCCCATCGCCACGCCGTGCGCCGCCCACCGCAGCATCTCGATGTCGTTGCCCCCGTCACCGGCGGCGAAGGTGTCCTCTCTGGGCACGCCCAGTTCGGCACGCAGCTTCTCCAGCGCGGATCCCTTGGACACGCCCTGGGGCGTCACGGTCACCCACGGTTCGTAGTGGTCCAACGTGAAGGTGCACGACGGCAGTTCGACGCCGGAGAGCCGTTCGGCGAGTTCGGCGGGGCTGCGGCCGATCCAGCTGGCGATCAGGCGCGGCACCCGGAGCGCGGCCATTTCGTCCACTGTGGTCAGCAGTTGCTCGCCTTCCAGCTGGCGCGGCGGGAATTCAGCGGTCACCCGGTTGCCGACACCGAGGTTCTCGGCAGCGAAGATCGCACCCGCCAGCCGGTCGGACAGCTCCGCCAGCACCGCCTCCAGCTCGAAGGTCTCCGTCGACACCGCTTCCCGGGCGGCCACGTCCACTAGCACCGCACCGTTCGAGCACAGCGCGAAACCGCTGGTCAGCTCGAGTTCGTCCAGAACGGGAGCGGTGCCGAGCACGGTCCGACCGGTCGAGATGACGACCTGGCTGCCGGCGTCGATCGCGCGGTGCACAGCGGCTTTGACGGCTGCCGAGATCTGCCCGGTATCCGGGTTCAGCAAGGTTCCGTCGACGTCGAGGGCGATCAGTCGGGGTTTCCACGCGGCGTCGGTCACCCGGGCAGGCTATCCTCCGGAACGGGCGTTGTGGCTGGTTGGAGGCGAAGTTCACGCCTCGCCGGGTTTGACCAGACCGGTCTCGTAGGCCAGCACCACCGCCTGCACCCGGTCCCGGAGGTCCAATTTGGACAGAATGCGGCCGAGGTGGGTCTTCACGGTGGCCTCGGACAGGAACAGCTTGCCCGCGATCTCGGTGTTGGACAGGCCCTTCGCGACCAGCACCAGCACCTCGCGCTCCCGCTCGGTCAGCGCATCGAGCACCGACGCGTCGCGCAGCTCGCCGCCACCCTCACCCAGGAACCGGTCGAGCAGTCGCTTGGTGACGCTCGGCGACACCACCGCGTCGCCGCTGGCCACGGAACGCACCGCGCTGACCAGGTTCTCCGGCGGGGTGTCCTTCAGCAGGAAGCCGCTGGCCCCGCTGCGCAGCGCCGACAGCGCGTACTCGTCGAGGTCGAAGGTGGTCATGACCAGGACTTTCGCACCATCGGCCGCGACGATCCGGCGGGTCGCCTCGACGCCGTCGAGCACCGGCATCCGCACGTCCATCAGCACGACGTCCGGGCGCAGTTGCGCGGCGAGTTCGACGGCGTCCGCGCCGTTGCCCGCCTCGCCGACGACCTCGAGGTCCTCCTGCGCGTCGAGCACCATCCGGAACCCCATGCGCATGAGCTCCTGGTCGTCCACCAGCAAAACCCGAGTCATGCCCCAGACCGTAGCCGTGCCCCTCACGCCCAGCGGTCCGGGTGGCTCCGCGGATCACAGTTTCAATTGAAACTGTGGTCCCACGGCGTGTCCGGCGCCCGACATGCCGACGTGTGCCGGTGCCCGACATGCCGGTGGTTGTGGACAGGTTCTGGGTGCCGTGGAGAACTTCCGCGATTTCAATTGGAAATTGGACGTCTGATTTCCATTGAAGTTGCGTGCCTCCGGGGGGTCAGTCGTGCTTGGGGAGGGGTAGGGGGATGGTGGCGTGGACTCGCCAGCCGCTTTCGGGACGGGGGCCTGCTTCGAGGGTTCCTCCGTAGACCACTGCTCGTTCGCGCATGCCGATCAGGCCGTTGCCGCCCGAGGCGAGGCCGCTGGGCAGGGATGTCGTGCCGATGTTGACGATCTCGATGTCGATCTGCTGGCCGTCGTTGATGGCTCGGACTTCGGCTTTTGCTCCGGTTCCGGCGTGTTTGACCACGTTGGTCAGGGATTCCTGCACGATGCGGTAGACGCTGAGGCCGATCCCTGCGGGCAGGGTGGTGAAGTCGCCGGTCAGCTCCAGCGAGGTCGTGACGCCGAGACCGAGGACGCGGTCGACCAGATCGTGCAGGTTGGCGGCAGTGGGCTGCGGGATGCGGCCGGGTTTGTGCTCGTCCGGGTTCCGCAGCACACCGAGCAGTCCGCGCAGTTCGTTGAGCGCGTCCCGGCCAGTGCTGCCGATCGTCTGCAGCGCCTGCTCAGCGAGTTCCGGCTTCTTGCTCAGGGCGTAACTGGCGCCGTCGGCCTGCGTGACCATCACGCTGACCGAGTGCGCCAGGACGTCGTGGATCTCCCGCGCGATGCGGTTGCGCTCCTCGGCGACGGCGATACGGGCCTGCTGGTCGCGCTCGAACTCCAGGTTGCGCAGCCGCCGCTCCACCTCCGCGAGGTAGGCGCGGCGGGCGCCGATGAACTCACCCAGCACCCAGCAGAAACCGCCCAGCATGACGAGGAACAGGAGCTGGACGATGAGCAGCTGCACCAGATTGTCGGTCGTTTCCAGGCCGGTGAACAGCTGGATCAGGAACAACGCACCGACCAGCGCCGTGTACAGCGCCGCGATGCGGCGGCTCGTGTAGGCGACCAGCGTGTAGATCATCATGCACGGAACCAGGGTCGCTATGGCCGCGTCCTCACGCCCGAGTGCTAGGAGCACCACCCCGAGCAGCACCGCGTAGGCCGACTGGACTGGCCAGATCCGCCGGACGGCGACCGGCGCGGTCAGCACGAGACCGATCGGGATGGCCAGCCAGAGCGTCAGGTGGTTGTTCTTCTCCGCCTCGTTGCCCGACTCCGCGATGTAGAGCAGCAGCATGAAGGCGGCGATCGCCCCGTCGCCCACCACTGGATGCGCCTGCAGCCACAGGCTCAGTTTCCGCACGCGCCCGAGCCTAGAGCGGTCCGACCTGCGGTGACGTCATGCCAGCGGCTCGATTCGCATCCACCTGTGGTCGTACGCACGCCCCCGACGAGGGACAGCTGCGTGGCAGGATGTAGCAGTTGACATCCGCGTCGAAAGGTCCGCGTTGAGCACCGCACCCGAGCAGCACTTACCCGGCCCGCTGTCCGCGGCGGTCGCCCGGTTGTGCACCGGTCTGCAGCCGCAGGTGTCCGAGCAGACCGCGGCGGGTTTCGCGGAAGTGCTGCGCCGGTTGTCCGCGCCGCTGCAGGTGGCCGTCGCCGGGCGGATCAAGTCCGGCAAGTCGACGCTGGTCAACGCGCTGATCGGACGCCGGGTGGCGCCGACCGACGTGGGCGAGTGCACCCGGCTGGTGACCCGCTTCCAGTACGGCACGGTGGACCGCGTCGAGGTGATCTTCCGGGACGGCAGCAAGCAGGCGGTGCCCTTCGACGCCGACGGCGGCATCCCCGCTGACCTGGGCGTGGACATCGACGAGGTCTCGCACCTGGAGGCCTACCTGACCAACGCGGTCCTGCGGGATCTGACGGTCATCGACACCCCGGGCCTCGGTTCGCTGGACGCCGCTTCGGTGGCGCGCACCGAGGAGCTGCTGGGCGCGAGCAAGAACGAGGGCGACGATCTGGATCCGGTGTCGCGCAACGCCGTCGCCGGGGCCGAAGCCGTGCTGTACGTGGTCACGCAGGGCGTTCGCGCTGATGACGAGCACGCGCTGGCGTCGTTCACCGCTGCCACGGCCAGCCGCGAGGCCGGGCCCGTCAATGCGATCGCGGTGCTGAACAAGGCCGACACCATCGAGGCGAGCACGGTCGACGGCGCCGACGACGACGTGTGGAAGGCCGCGACGCTGCTCGCCGGCAAGCAGGCCGACCTGCTCAAACCGAAGGTCGCCGACGTGCTGCCGGTGATCGGGCTGCTCGCCGAGACCGCGGAGTCGGGCGGGTTCACCTCCAACGACGCCGAGGCCCTGCGTGAGCTGGCGAAGCTCGACGAGGCGACGCGCGAAACGCTGCTGATGTCGGCGGACCTGTTCACCAGCTGGGAGTGCGACGTTCCAGCCGGTACTCGCAGCCGCCTGCTGGAGCGGATGGACCTCTACGGGATCCGCTGCGCGCTGGAGACCATCGATGCGGAACCGGAGATCACCGCGGGCTCGCTGCGGCGACGGCTGCTGGACTCCTCCGGGCTGGCTTCGGTGCTGAACCGGCTGGACACGGTGTTCCGCGCGCGGGCCGACGGGATCAAGGCCGCGGCCGGGCTGGCGTCGGTGACCGCGCTGTCGCACACCTCCGGTGATCCAGGGGAGCGGCAGCGGGTGCGCGACGCGATCGAGGTGCTGCTGGCCAAGCCGGAAGCTCACCAGCTGCGCGTGCTGGAGGCGTTGACGCTGGTCGCGGCGGGTGCGGTGTCGATGCCGACGGACCTGGCCGAGGAGGTCATGCGGGTCGGCAGCAGCAACGACGCCGGTGAGCAGCTCGGACTGGCCGGTCGCCCACGCAACGAACTGACCGACTACGCGCTGGAGCGGGCGAACTGGTGGCGCTCGTTCTCCTCGTTCGGCGCGACCCCAGCGCAGAGCCGCATCGCGCACGTGGTGCATCGGGCGTACTTCCTGCTCTGGCAGCAGCTGCGGTCCGGGTGAGCGCGATGTGGGGTCGACAGCGGCGGAAGAATTCACCTGAAAGTGGAACCGAGCAGGTGTCCACTCCGTCCGATACCGAAGAGGGCAGTTCGGACGTGGAGTTGGGGACAGACATGATCGCTGCCGTGACCGCTGATCCGCTCGACCAGGCACTGGCCGAGCGCGCGACCCTGATCCAGCTCTGCATGTACGCCCTGGACAGAGCCCGGAGCACGGGTGTGGTGGAGCGGCTGGCCGAGGGCATGAGCGCTATCGGTGTGTCCTCGCTGAGTCCCGACGGTTCCCGCTTCGATCCGGCGCTGCACGAGGCCGGCGGCACGCTGCCCACCGACGACCCGGCGCTGGACGGCGTGATCGCGGAGACCGAGGTGCTCGGCTTCGCCGACCGCGACCGCGTCCTGCGCGCCCCGATCGTCACCGTCTACCAGCTCCGCAAGCCCTGATGTTTTGCCTGCTCAGGCACCGTGAGTCTTTTGGGTGACTATACCCGGATCCACCGAGCTGGTTTTGGCGTGGGGTTGTTGATCAAGATCTGTGGGTGTTGATCAACGATCCTGGTGGTGGGTGTGCGGGGTCTGCCGGCCTGGTGGTCCGGCTTGTCCACGTCTGGTTTCCGGTCGGCGCCCTCGGGCGGGGTGGTCAGGTTAGGCCGCAGCCGGTGGGGAGTGGGTTTTGGTGAACAGGCTGGTGAACGCTTCGGCCCAGGCCCAGCCGGTGGGGAGGTGGAGCACGATGCGGCGGGCGGAGCGGGCGATGCGGGCCGGGATCGTGACGAGGTGCCGGCGTAGCGTGGCGGTGCGGGCTTTGGCGTGAAACCGCGACGCGAGAGTCCCTGCGGCGCGCATCAGGTTGTGGGTCAGGGCGGCCAGGGACAGCCAGGCGCC